>JBILCD010000210.1:0-4288 GCA_044353285.1 Crocinitomicaceae bacterium
ACTTTTGGGATAGCCGTTCGCCTAAAATAATAGAGCAGGCCGATTTAAATATGCCAAATCGACGAATAAAGGTGATTGCTGATATTTCTTGCGATGTAGCGGGACCAATTGCCAGCACCATTCGCTCTTCAAAAATGTCCTCACCAATTTATGGCTATGATCCTGCGACTGGTCTAGAGCTTGATTTTATGGATAAAAATGCGATTGCTGTTATGGCTGTTGATAATTTGCCCTGCGAATTACCTCGAGATGCATCAGAACATTTTGGTGATGAGTTGATTAAGATAGTAATACCAATATTACTTGGTGACGACCCTGAAAACATTTTGGAGCGTGCATCGGAAACGAATAAACTCGGAGAATTGATGCCTGATTTTAGCTATTTAAGCGACTATGTTAGTGAACAGTAATTTGTATTTTGTAGAGTATTTCGTTTAAAGGCAAGAAATAAATTTTATTCTTAAAATAGCTGTCATCTCAAGAAAGTAAAAGCATAATAATCAAATGCGTATTAATTATAGTAATAATTTCTAAATGGAATGGAAATTGGTTAAATTTGGAGGAATGAAATTTCAGCTTTCTTTTCTTCTATTCGCTCTACCCTTTATAACTTTTTGTCAAGGGGTTATTCCGGTTAAAAATTTCAATAATTTTTTCATGAGTTTTAGCAATGGATTTTTTAATCAAATTGAAGTGCAAGCAATCGGCGCCTATAAAGCTGGAGATGAAATGGTAGCGTATATCGATAATCGTGGAAATTTGAGATTGTATGATGGTAAAACGCGCAGGGACATTACCAATTTAAATGTTGATTTTCAGGTTTCAGACCATTTGTTAGGTTATCGAATCGGACCAACTTTGAACATGTGGGATGCAGGAAAGCTTCAAACGCTTACTTATTTTGGAAGAGATTATCTTGTAAAGGATAGTCTTATTGTATTTGAAGACACTCGATTTAATACTATTAATGTGTATTGGAATAAATCAACTACTACTTTGGCTACTGTGATGGGAGATTTGACACTTCCTGCTTCTGTTGGAGAAAATATGGTAGTATTTAAAGATAATGGTAATTTGTTTAAAATATTTTGGCAGGGAATGATCTACGAAATTGGTTCATGGACAGGTTCGGCTATTGATTTTCAAATTGGCACTGATATTTTATGTTTTAATGATCCAACCACTCGAACTTTTGTGGCTTTTCAGAACGGCCAATTTATCGATATCGAATCTCAGTTTATGAAAAAATATAAGGCAGGTAGAGGGTTTTTAGTGTATGAAGATTTGAATTCCAACTTATGGTTATTTAAAAATGGAGAGAAGGTGCAGCTTTCGAATTTTTCCCCATCTTTTTGGGATGTAAAAGACGATATGGTTGTTTGGTCTGAAAATTCATATTTATTTGCTTACACTAACGATACAAAAGTGGAGGTGGCCAATTTTACACCAACGGATTATCAATTAAAGAATAATGTTTTAGCGTTCCGAAACATTATGGGGGGAGTTAGCGCATTAGTTGATGGTAAAACAGAAGAAATTACAACTGTTTTTAAAGCTGAATATGAAATCTATGGCAATTCAGTGTTGGTTAAGTTGTTAAATCAAAGCAATATTGTTTTTCAAAAAGGCCGTCTTTATTCAAATTAGTACCATGAGGATTATCACTGGCTTTTTCATTTTATTTTGTTTTGGCAATCTCTATTCTCAGGTTTCACAATTTGATAAATTAGAGCAGTTATATGATCAGGCTCATTTCAAATCAGTTTATAGAAAATCAAAGGTGTTAATTGATAATCCAGAGTTTGATTACTCTTTGGTGCCTCTATATTATAAATCTATTTCCACGTTACAACTCTTACGGAACGATCGTTGGCGAAAAAGCCATAATGAAGCTTTTCTAGCACTCACAGATGCTTTTGATAAAATAAAAAAATCCAATAAAGGCAGGCTTTTACTCATTAATCATCAGAATGAATTATCTTCACTAAAGCTTGATTTAGCCTCTTGGCTAGGCGATTTAAATCGCCGAAAAGAGAAGGATCTATCTTTTTATTACGATGAGAAAATCAAATCATTATTCTACGGTATAACTGATTCCCCAGTTAATGAAGTCTATAATTGGAATCCTCCTACTTCTCAGCAACTTGCAGAACGTGTTTCACTTATTGAATATGCTAAGCAATTTATTGGGGTCCCTTATGTTTGGGCTGGCGAAAGTCCTGATGGTTTTGATTGCAGTGGATTCACTTCTTTCGTTTTTATGAATAAGAAAATAGTATTGCCTCGTCGTGCTATGGATCAATATGAAGCTACAAATAAGGTGAGTGCTGAAAAAGCTCAAATTGGAGATTTAGTTTTCTTTTCAAATGGAGGGGAAATATCGCATGTTGGTATTCTTGTATCTGAGGCAGGAAAAGAAAAAGTAATGATTCATGCTAGCAGCAGTAAAGGAATTACTTTCGATAAAATAGATGGCTCTAGCTATTGGGAGAAACGCCTACATGGTTTTGGTTCAATCATTAAATAATCATTAAAACCCCCAGCTGTTTTTTGCAAATGCTTTAAATTTATAAGTCCCAGTTGATTTTTCAACTTTCATAAATATTTTACCTTCCTCATTGTTAGGTAAATTTGAAAATGAAAATGAATATCCTTGATATTTATTCTCATCATCTGATTCCTGAAATGCTTCTTCTTTATAGCTGTAAGATACATGATGACAAGCATCGAAAATGGAAAATTTAAATTGACTAATATTCATTTTTTCAGCTTCCTTTATAAAGTCTTTAAATTTCATGGGTTTCGCCATGTATATTTTTAATTCATTATAAATTTTTTCATTTTTTAGTTTTGCACAGGCAAGAAAAGCAATTGCCATCGAATAAGCATTTTTTTGGTCTAGATTTGATATTAACGATTCATAGAATTGATTTTCTGTTCCATTAATAACAATGTAATGTAGGGTGCCAATTCCATCTATATCAATAGTTAAATAATTAATTAGCTCTGGTAGGTTAACACTGATTGAATTCGTGCTAATTTTATTGGTTAGTTTTCCGTCATTTGCTATCACTTTTCGAGCAACTTCGTTTTTTTCTCCTTCAAATCGGACAAACGGATAACCAAGTTCATTTCGTGTGATATTTGTCACATTCATTTTTTGTTTAAAATTGATGGTGAATGTCCCTTGTGCAAATTGTATTGGAGAGGTTTTATCAAGATTACTTAATTGATTGTGGCCATTTCTTTCGATTGGATCTACATATGGTAATTGCATGAAGTCGTACATGGTTAAGGTCGAATCATATAAATTTGGATTTTCTGTTAATTGATTAGTCTCAAAATGACTTATAATCATGTCCTTGGGTTTCATTAAATACCAATTTGAATGTATATTTTTAGACCAAGTAATATCTGTTGTATAGGGAATATTATCCAAAATTACTTGATTCCATGCGTGGCTATGTCCACTATAAAAAACATCTTGAATGGTATTTTTTACGGCTCCACTAACATAATCGGTTTTGATGCCAATGCGCTCCATTAAATCTTTGTACACTCGACTGTATCCTTCGCAAACCGCCTCTTTTTCTTTTCCAAATACCAGTCCTTTCACATTTGTTTGTGCGGTATCGCCGCGATTATATTTAAATCTAGAAATAATGAAGGCTGAAATAGCATCGGATTTTTCTCTTTCTGTTGATTTTTCAAAAGTAAGTGCCGCGCATAAACAATCTAAGTCATCGGAGGCGAAGCATTTTCTTGAAACCATGGTATCTCCACTAAGTGGATGTATGAACCATTGCTTAGTATAAAGTGACTTCTCACACGGCACGATTACGGCTCTTTTTTTGAATAATAAATGGATTTTCTTTGAATAGAAATTTGATTTACTGAAAAATAAAGTACTTAAATCATTATGGTATTTATTGGAACAAGACCTGACCAAATTTAGGTCTCCGCTTTTAATAATTTCTAGAGACTCACTTGTCAAAAGGGATAATTTGTTTTTATACAGGCTAGTTTGCCCTTTACTGTATTCACAAATTATATTTTTATTCTTGTGGTAGGTAATTAATTCAAATTTCTCATCTTTTAATAATCGCAAGATACTAAACTCATTTTCAGTATCATTCATTAAATAAGTGTTAATTACAGCATCTAGGTCTGTTTCTTTTGGTGCTTGGTAAGGAAGGTTTTGACTATGTAGCGCTGATTGAAAAACAACAGCTACTAGAATGAAGAGGTGCTTTAACATGGCTGAGGGTATTAGGTTTACCCTACAACT
>JBILCD010000211.1:0-4279 GCA_044353285.1 Crocinitomicaceae bacterium
ATTATCGAAACGGAATTATAAACGCTAGTATCAACATGGAAAATCGAAGCGAGGAATTATTAGCCCTGCGTCCACTATTATTTTTAGATGGGGGGAATGAAAAACCATTGGAGAAATTCCAAAACCAAGTCTTGCGTCCGATATTAAAATATCAGCATGAACTCTGGGTACTGGAGTTAAAACAAAATCAATTCTTCCTTCAAATTAAGGAAAAAAGATGGAATGGCGCTGAATTTAGACAAGCTATTCAGAGTGGTATTTCACGATCTCCAGATTTAAAAAATCGCTATTTCGGTATGGTTACAGGTCTTATGACGAGCGATGAATATTCGTTCTATCTCGCTAATCGGACAGAATTGAATAAACGCATTCTCAGCATGGTAATAGATAGGATTTTATCCATCTAAACCCCGCTCTTTCTCTTTTATTAATTGTTTTTTTAATGCCTCCAAGGCATGGTTGGTAGCATCTTCAAAACTAGCACTGTGCTTTTTGGCAAATAGCTCTTTACCAGGTACATGAAGTTTAATTTCCACCAATTTATTTTCGTGGTTGACGTCTTTTTCTAGCTTTAAATAAACTTCGCAGTTTGTAATACCTTGGGAAAACAAGGTAAGCTTATCTAATTTTTCATCGATAAATTTTAGTAAGTCCTTATCAGCCTTGAAATGAATGGTGTGCACTTGTTTTTGCATAGTTATATTTTTATTTTCCTCGTGGGTGAGCTTGTGAATATACTTTAGTTAATTGAGCAAACGAATTATGGGTATAAATTTGTGTCGCGGCAAGATTAGCATGTCCCAACAAATCTTTTAACGTTTCTAATCCTGCCCCACGGTTTAGCATGTGGGTAGCAAAAGTATGGCGAAGAACATGGGGGCTTTTTTTATCTAATTGTGTTGCGGAACCTAAATATTGATTTATTTTTCGATAAACAAAAGCAGGGTAAAGAATATTTCCATTTTGAAGCACAAACAATGTCGGTGTTGGTCCACAGGTATTATTTCTCAAATTTCTATACGTATTTATTTTCTTGAATAAAGCCGGCATAATGGGTATAATTCGTTCTTTATTGCGCTTCCCAAGTACCTTAATGGAATCCTTGCTTACGTTCACATCTTTTAAATGGATCAATTCACTTAATCGAATACCCGTTTGATAAAATATTTCCACCATTAATTCATCGCGTAGGCCATTAAAATCATCTGAAAAGTAAACTGAAAGTTTGCTTTCTTGTAACTCAGATTCTTTGGCGAAAGTGGGCAAACGCTTTTCACTTTTTGGCCCCTTTAATTTTAAGAGCGGATTTGTTATGGCCAAACCTTCTTTTCGCAGCCATTTGTAAAAAGTACGAAGGCTAGCAAGTTTTCTATTTACACTTTTGTTGGTGCACCCATTTTCAATTAATTCAACAATCCAAGATCTTAAAAAAGCAGGACTAAGGCTTGAAAACTCATTTATAGAAATGAGTTCAGCAAAAGAAATAAATTGGGAAAGATCATTTGTATAAGCAATTACGGTATGCTCTGAATAGCGTTTTTCAAATTGTAAATAGGAAATGAATTTATCGAGCATAAAAAAAGGAGCTAATGCTCCTTCAACGATTATAGTATGATTTAGTTACATCTGTTCTGATTGCATTCTTTGCTTATATGCCGCACGAATTATTTCTTGACGACGAGCAATAGACGGCTTTTGAAACTCTTTTCTTGCACGAAGTTGTTTCATCATGTTCGTTTTTTCGTACTTTTTCTTGTACTTTTTTAACGCTCTTTCAATGTTTTCGCCTTCTTTGATTGGAATAATTAACATAATTACTTTTTATTTAAATAAAACTTCGGGAGGCAAAGATAAACCAAATTCAATAAAATGCAAGAATTATTTTAATATTTCTCGCGATATTACAATCTTTTGTATTTCAGATGTTCCTTCGCCAATCGTCATTAATTTTGCATCTCTCAAAAACTTTTCAGCAGGGTACTCTTTTGTATATCCGTAGCCGCCCATAATTTGAACAGCTTCATTTCCACACTTAACAGCTACTTCAGAAGCGTAGTATTTAGCGTACGCCCCTTGCTTTGTTAAGGGCTGATGGTTATCTTTAAGGTATGCCGCTTGAAAGGTTAATAACTCTGCCGCTTCAATTTGTGTGAGCATATCGGCTAATTTAAATGCAATCGCCTGAAAATGTGCAATGGGCTGACCAAATTGCTCACGTTCTTTTGCATATTTTACAGATGCTTCGTACGCTCCACGAGCAATTCCACAACTTAGAGATGCAATTGAAATTCGTCCACCATCCAATATTTGCATCGCTTGTTTAAAACCCATCCCCACTTCACCGATCACGTTCTCTTCTGGTATCCGAACATTCTCAAAAATCAATTCGGCTGTTTCGCTTGCGCGAACACCAAGTTTATCTTTTATTTTAACCGCGGAAAAACCAGGAGTGCCTTTTTCAATGATAAAGCTGGTAATTCCGTTGCTATCCAATAATTCTCCTGTGCGTATTAGAACGATGGAAACATCTCCAGATAACCCGTGTGTAATCCAATTTTTAGTGCCATTGATCACCCAATCCTTACCATCTTTTACAGCAGTTGCTGCCATCCTCATGGCATCTGAGCCAGTATTAGCCTCTGTTAATCCCCAAGCACCAATGAATTCACCTGTCGCTAATTTAGGAAGGTATTTTTCTTTTTGTTCTTTAGACCCGTGGTAATAAATATGTCCTGTGCAAAGTGAGTTATGCGCCGCTACACTTAATCCAATGCCGCCACAAACTTTTCCAATTTCCATTAATGCAGTAGCATATTCATTATACGAAAATCCTGCGCCACCGTATTCCTCAGGAATAAAAATCCCTAGCAGGCCCATTTCCCCCAGTTTTTTCATGGTGTCAACAGGGAAAAACTCTTCGTCATCCCATTTTCTCATAAACGGACGGATTTCTTTTTCTGCAAAATCACGCACCATTTGTGCAATCATTTCTTGATTTTCGTTTTTATCAAAATTCATGGTAAGCGATTAATAGGTAATTAAGTTAGTGATGATTTCGGAATGTTTTTCTAATTTTTCTCGGCCATTTAAAAAGCTTAAGCAGACTAAAAAACTAAAGCCAGCAACCTCTCCGCCACATTTTTCAATGAGTGATGCCGCTGCTGAGGCGGAACCTCCTGTCGCTAACAGATCATCATGAATGAGTACGCGATCGCCTGGTTTTAAGGAATCACTGTGCATTTCGATTACAGCATTGCCATATTCCAGGTCATATGCATATGAAATTTTATCGTAGGGTAGTTTTCCTGCTTTTCGGATTAATACAAATGGAAGTCCTAAACGAATCGCCAAGGGGTAACCAAAAAGGAAACCACGACTTTCAATACCAGCGATTGCGTCTAACTTTTTATCAGCATAAAGATCAACAAGATGGTCCAATACATCACCTGATAAAATTGGATTAAGCATAATCGGACTAATGTCCTTAAATAAGATACCCGGCTTAGGAAAGTTCTCTACGTCGCGAATAGCTTCTCTTAATTTATCTTCAATTGTCATACTACAAAGATAATTCGAGAAATAATAAGCAGCCCATTAAAATGGATTAAATAATTTTAAATAAAGACAATTTAAAAATCATCAGGCATTCCTTCTACTTTTTGTATTGAGGCAGCCTTTTTTGCAGTATCACACAAAGAACACGAGACAGTAAAACTATCATTTAATTCCTTTATTTTTTGCTTATTTAAATCGGAATTTTCCATAATTGCGTAGTATTCACTTGGCTTGCTATATTTCTTTTTAATAATTTCAAGCTTACAATGACAATCAAATTTTTCGTCATCACAGTTATTAATTACTTGTTTTTCATTTTCCCTAGTCCAAGAGTCATTCATTTTGGAAACCCATCTATACCCTAAGATTAATGTCATTATGGCGCCACAGAACCAAATAATTGAAATCACCATGGCCAACCGGCTTTTACTTTGCCGCGCATTCCTAAATAATTGAAGTCCTACAATCATTAAATCTAAGACAAAAACAAGTAGGGCGATGTAAACGAAAAGTTGTTTTGAGTCATCTGACCATGAAGGATTGTGAAGACTTGTGTGAGCTCCTCCAATAATTAAAACGTTAAGGGAAAATAAAATAATTATAAGCGCATAGACGCTATTTTTAGAATTTTTTTTACGTTTTGCCTCTCTGTTCAAAAAGATTCCTAGGATTAAAAACAACAAGCTTATTCCTATTATATAGATTAATTTTTCAATCATTGCTT
>JBILCD010000058.1:0-12457 GCA_044353285.1 Crocinitomicaceae bacterium
ATCGTTAGAAGCGGTAAAGTGATTAACACCGGATTTTTCAGCATGTGTCTTTGCGCCGCCCAAATCTTCGGAACTAACTTCTTCATGAGTTACTGTTTTAACAACATTGGGACCCGTTACAAACATATAAGAAGTTTCCTCTACCATGAAAACGAAATCAGTAAGGGAAGGAGAATAAACAGCACCACCAGCGCAAGGCCCCATAATCACAGATATCTGAGGGACAACCCCCGATGCCCTTGTATTACGGAAGAAAATATCGGCATATCCAGATAGAGATACCACACCTTCTTGAATTCTAGCCCCACCAGAATCATTGATGCCAATAATTGGAGCGCCGTTCTTCATCGCCATGTCCATCAAGCGACAAATTTTTGCCGCATGCGTTTCAGACAACGAACCCCCAAGTACTGTAAAGTCTTGGGAAAATACATAAATTAATCGACCAAAAACAGTTCCATAACCAGTTATCACTCCATCACCAGGCACGCGTTGATTTTCAAGACCAAAGGTGGTCGCACGATGTTCCACTAGAGCACCTAGTTCATGGAAAGAAGCTTCATCCAACAACAAGATAATTCGTTCTCTTGCTGTTAATTTCCCTTGCTGATGTTGTTTTTTTATTCGCTCCTCGCCACCTCCTTGTGATAAAAGAGCACGCTTCTCTAATAATTGCTTGATTTTTTTCATAGAAATTCGGGTCAAAAATACGTGATTTTTTGTCTAATTATACCAAAATGGTGTGGAATTGCATTTCTTTACTCTTTTTTTGTTACTGGCACAAATGCCGTCAAACCAATTCCAGCAAGAAAAATAAAGACCACTAAAAGCTCAGGAATAAGCGTAAAATTGATTATTCCCAAAAGCAATCCCAAAATAGACAGTAATATTTGAGCTTGTTTGAGAACGTGATTAATTTTGAAACGTTTAATTTCTGTAGATTTTATCACCTTATTATCTGTTTTTAGCTTAAGCCATTCCGCAGTAAATAATAGGGGTACTAAAATAAAGCCCTGTTGAATGCCCATGTCTTTATACATTATAAAATTGATGCTTTCTTGAAATAGATTAAAATGAGGGTCTAGCTGATAATTTATTAATAATATCATCATTATCTGAAAGAGAAAGAGTAATAGGCTTTTTGTGAAAACAATTGCTTTTTGGGGTAGAATTACTTGAGCGCTAACGAGCCGTGGAAGCAAGAAAACTTGTTTAGCGAATTGATCGATTAAGAAATATAGTGCAATAAAATAAAACCCCCAATCCCAAAAGAAAAATCCAATCAAGGGTAAAGCAACATCGCCTATTAAAACAGCAATTTTCTCTTGATGCCTCAAAGTCGTTTTTTTAAAACTGCAACCCGTTCTTTTGTTAATTCATAGTCAGGGTTATACTTTAATGCTTTAGCATAGGAGAGCAAAGCATTTGAGATATCTTTTTTATCCTCATATATGAGCCCTATATTATGATATGCTTCAATATGGCGAGGTTCAACATCAAGGGTAGCATTGTAAAAATACAGCGCACTATCTAGGTCTTTATCAATATTTAGCTTGATGTACCCCATTTGACAATTCGCTTCATAGTACGTACTGTCAAGTTTTAGCATTTTTCTATAGATCATAGCCGCATCCTTTTCCTGTCCAAAAATTTGCTTCGAATAAGCCAATGAATACAATACATCAGGATTAGATGGTTGCAATTGAGCTGCTGTTGTATAATATTCGATGCAAAGTGGGTCTTTTTCCGACTCATAGAGTGCACCCAACATAAGGTAGCCACCGTAAAAAGAAGGGTCTTGTTGAACCGCTGTTTCATACGAGGCTTTTGCTAATTTTAGATTACCCAAAACACGATAATTACTTCCTTTCAAAACATAAGCATTTCGATATTTTGGGTTTATTTTTAGTGCTAGATTGATGTATTTAAACGAATTATCATAATCTTGTCGAAAACTGTAGGTATTTGCCATTCCAACGAGTGCCCTAACATTTTTAGGCTCTTTATCAATCAATTTTTTATAATGATATTGTGCTTTTGAAACATCCGCATTTTGAATAGCAGGATTGTTGCAAATAGCATCAGCATATAACATTCTTGTATCAGTACGAGAGCTGTCCAAACGAAATGCTCTAGCCGCATCTGCTATAGCAATATCATATTTGAAGTTGTTCAATGCAAGTTCACCGTGTTTAACCAAAAGATTAACGCTATCTGGATACTTAAGCAATAAACTATCCAAGGAAACTCCTGTTTCACTGGGCAAAGCCTTTTTGTTTTCACATGAGCTCAATACGAAATAAAAAACAAGAACGATTCCTAAAAATACTTTCATTAGAACAAAGATAAGTATTTTGTGTTGTTTGATTAAAGCTTACCTTTGTAAATATTATAGGTTTATGAAAAATAAATTTTTGTTTTTAGGCATAATCTTACTCTTTTTTGACATGGAACTATTCGGGCAGGGTTGTTCCCAATGCAAATTAATGGCTGAACAAGGTTTAGAAATGGAAGAGACTGCTTTTGGAACGAATATAAATACCGGAATACTGTACCTAATGATCATTCCCTATTTATTGATTTTGTTTCTTTTCCGGAAGCAACTTGTCGGCTTGTTTAAAAGCTTAAGAAAATCTTCGCGCTAATTCCAAAAAACAGTTATTTTACCTGTTGATTTACCACTTTCTAAATAATTGTGTGCCGCTGAAATATCGGCCACATGATATACTTTACCAACCTGAGGCACTAATTTACCGCTCTCGAAAAGAGCCATAACCTCTTTCATACACGCTTCAATAACATGAGGTTTATTATCCGCTATTTTTAACATATTAACCCCCAAAATACTTTTTGAACGCATCATTAATGCAACAGGTAAGATGATGCCCATCTTCCGCAAGAACGATAGCTTTGAAAAAATTCCCCATCGACCCTTCAATAATTCAGCCCCTCCAAAGAGGAACAACCGACCTCCAGAGCCCAATAGTCGCATGTCTTTCTTTACGCTCGCGCCCCCCACTGCATTGAAACTAATGTCTAATCTTCGCCCTTTTAAAATAGATTCAATTTCCACTTCATATGGTTTTTTAGTATAGTTTATTGTGAAATCGGCTCCTAACCTTTTCGCTAATTCTTCTTTTTCATCGCTACTTACTTTCGCGATAACAATTGCGCCGGCTAGCTTTGATAATTGAATGAGCAATGAGCCAACTCCCCCTGCTGCCGCATGAATAAGAACGATGTCGTTTCTACGAATAGTAGATATATAATCCGACATATAATAAGCGGTTACCGCTTGTGTGCTCAAAGCCATGGCAATCTCTGCTTTCGAATTTGGCAAGGGAATAATTGCGTTGAGCTTCGTAATCACTAATTTCGCATAGGCCCCAAAACGACTAAAAGCCAATACGCGTTGCCCAATAAGATGCTGGTGTTCCTTATTCCCAACGTCAATGATTTTGCCCACTAATTCATACCCAATTACACAAGGCAGCGGTGGCGCTTCTTTGTATAATCCTCTTCTAGCCATAACATCTGCATAATTTAATCCAAAAGCTTCTGAATCAATCAATACTTCATCAGGTTTTAATGCTGGCAGGGTGATTTCTTGGTTCGAAAAAGCGTGCGATGCACTTCCTATTTTAGATAATACAATAGCGTTTGTTTTCATTTTTTTATTTTTGTATTATTAATTAGCACAAAACGCAAGCTTATAAAAAGTGTGTTTGTCTCGAAGGAAGCACTTTTTGTTTTTAACAAAAACTGATAACCGGTTTGAACATGTAATTGCCATATTTTGTATCCTATCACTGGTGCGAATCCTAACTTTGTATTAGTAAAGTCCGATCGTAGAAGAAGAGCCGCTCCATAAGTAAGGCCAATATTGCTAGGTTTATACCAATAGCCAACATCATAACCCAAGACATTATTTAAAAAATCATAATTGAATCCGATGTTTAAAGCATGAGTTTTAGGTTTTCGAAATTGAAAATCTTTCCATTGCCGTTCTCCACCAATTTCGGCAACAAGAAACGCTCCTTTTTGAAGTCCAAAATAAGGACCGTTTTTCACAATGTCAATCCTTCTCTTTTCAAGTAACCCTTTTTTTTGGGCCTGTGACATAGTAGCAAAAAAGATAAAAAATAAGAAGGTGATTAATTTTAACATCGATTTACTTCATTAATTGGTGAACTCTTTTATGTTTAAACACGGTGGTTTCGAAATTAACAATTTGATGCGACATATACTCGAATCTTATTATTATTGCGATATTTACGATCCAAATCACATTAAAAACCCTTGTTTGAACCTCATTTCCCCATACAACGAGACGTATTTCATGCAGCAGGCATTGTTAGAAGCTGAAAAAGCTTTTTCACTAAACGAAGTACCTGTTGGAGCAGTCGTTGTTTGTAATAATCAAATTATTGGCAAAGGACACAATTTGACGGAAACATTAAATGATATTACAGCACATGCAGAAATGCAGGCGATAACTGCAGCCGCTACATTTTTAGGAGGGAAATATTTAAAGGGCTGCACCTTATTTGTAACGTTAGAGCCATGTCCAATGTGCGCTGGGGCTTTGTATTGGTCACAAATTGAGAAGGTTATTTTTGCAACACGGGACGAAAAAAGAGGTGCCTGCCGCCAACAACCTTCGTTATTTCACCCAAGCACCTTGGTTACCAACGGAATCTTGGAGGCGCCCTGTTCAGAAATATTAAAACGATTCTTTCTTGACAAACGTTAAGGATAAAATCCTTTTCTAAATTCATCTCGATTCTTTATATTTGCACAAATTAAGCGATGTCAGATAAGCCTATTTCTATAACTAATGCCCCTAAACCAGTTGGGTTATATCCTCATGCAAGACGTGTTGGGAACCTATTGTTTTTATCGGGGGTTGGACCTCGAGTGGCAGGCTCGGATGCATCAGACTCGGTAGTTCCCGGCTTAACTTTAGATAAAAATGGAAATTTCATCGCATTCGATTTTGAAGCACAGTGTCGAAGTGTCTTCGAAAATGTACGTGTCATTCTTGAATCTTCCGGGTCAAGCTGGGCAGAACTAATCGACGTGACTGTCTTTTTGGTTGACATGAAGCGTGACTTTCAATTATACAATCGACTTTATGCGGAGTACTTTAAAGATAATTTACCTTGTCGAACTACCGTGGAAGTTAATTGTTTGCCGACACCTATAGCCATTGAATTAAAATGCATAGCCTCAATTAAAGAAATATGATTGGATTTATTTTACGATGCCTAATCGCGCTAAGCGCTCTTAGCTTTAATACCTACCTTTTTGTCAGCGGCTCTTGGGGCTGGGGAATTTCATTTATCGTATTTACGGCACTCATTGTCTTGTCGTTTTTTAGAAATGAAAGCATGATTTTAGCACTCAACCAAATGCGAGTAGGCAATCAAGACAAAGCAAAAAAATACATAAATCGCATTTCTGCACCACAATTTTTACCTCGAAAACAACATGCATATGTACTTTATCTGAAAGCCGTTATGAATGCCCAAGAGCTTGGGTTTGCGAACAGTGAGGTCTTACTTCGGAAAGCCTTATTTCTTGGACTAAGGACTGCTGAAGACAATGCTGTAGCAAGAATGCATTTATCAAGTATTTGTGCGCAAACAGGAAGGAAATCAGAAGCCGTTGCTTTACTAGCTGAAGCTAAGAAATTAGATAAGGCCGGTATGATGAAAGACCAAATAAAAATGATGCAGCAACAATTGCAAATGGCACCATCAAAAAACCAAATGCGAATGGCCCAAATGATGGGCGGACGAAAGAAAATGCCCAAAATGCGTTAAGCAAAACTCATGGCTAAAAACAAACAGATTTCATCAACTTCATGGGAAGATTATGAATTAATGGATGCTGGTGGTGGTAAAAAACTAGAACGTTGGGGTAAAATAATTACGATACGACCTGAAGTAAATGCCTATTTCCGAAGTGGCCTTCCCTTTGAAGAATGGAATAAAATAGCTCATCTAGAATTTATTGTAAAAAAGGGGCAACAGGGAATTTGGAAAAATCTCCAAAAAGATGCGCCAAATACATGGAACCTCCACTATGAAAAACTTGTATTTGAATTAAAGCAAACTTCCTATAAGCATCTTGGATTGTTTCCAGAACAAAGAACCAATTGGGATTTTATAAAAAGGCACCTCCACCGAGATGATAAATTTTTAAACCTATTTGGATATTCTGGAGCAGCTTCTTGCGTGGCAAGATATCTAGGGGCCGATACCTATCACGTAGATTCATCGAAAACAGCTCTTAATGCGGCAAAGGCAAATATGGAATTAAATAAGCTTTTAAATATTCGATGGGTTTTTGAAGATGCGGCAAAATTCTTAGCAAAAGAAGTTCAACGCGGACATCAATTTCAAGGGATTCAAATGGACCCTCCCGCATGGGGAAATGGCGCTAAAGGAGAAAAATGGAGGTTGGAGGATCAAATCGATGACCTTATGAGCAATGCTGCAAGAGTACTAAGCCCTAACGGATTTCTTATTATGAATACCTATTCCCCTTCGGTTGATCTATCATTAATTAATGATTTGAGCACACTTTATTTTCCTGATAGAAAAAAAGAAGTCGTTGAACTTGTTATGAGCACAACGACTAAAAAAACGTTATCGTTTGGAAATTTACTACGCGTATTACCAAGTACTATTTCCGAAGAAACGTATTAGCATTGGATGTCCAAACAGATGGCCCACCAGCCATGTAACCCGATTGGCCTAATTTAGAATATTGATAATTCCCTGCTGAACCTGAAACAGTTACAAAATGAACAGTTGGATATCCTCTTACTTCGTATTGTCTAGCCAAAAGATTGTTTTGATTTTGAAGTTCCACAGATTGATTGCTTTTATCTTTAGGAAAGTCAACATCTACCAAAATCACGCTTTCACTTGCCCATTTTATAAAGTCCTTGGTTAAAAAAACTTCCTTTTGAAGCCTTACACACCAACCACACCAATCACTTCCTGTGAAAAACAACATAAGTGGTTTGTTGGTTTTGGCAGAAATTTTAGACGCCTCATTTAAATCAGTGTACCAGGTTAATTGTTCTTTTTGAGCAGATAGATTAGCGGAGAAGAGAACAATGAACAATAAAAAGAATGTGTTTTTCATATAGATAATTTTAGTAAAGTTAATAATGCGAAACCGATTTTGCAAATACCGTGCAAATTATTCTCTTCAGCCTAATTAATAGTATGTTTTTAATGTCCTAATTATAAATGACTTATATTCGTACTAAATATACTACTATGAAACTAAGCATTACCTTCCTTCTTTTCTCGTTCTTCTCGATGACACTAATCGCACAAACACCAACTCAAACAATCCGTGGCAAAGTGGTTGATAGTGAATCGAAATCCCCATTAATCGGGGTTAAAGTTGAAGTTAAAATAGCAAGTGGAGAACAATATCGCGCTTTAAGTGACGTAGATGGCAATTTCGAATTAGTAAATGTTCCAATTGGTAAACATCAAGTGGCTGCCACATTTTCTATGTATGAGGCAAAAACAATTACCGCTGAACTATCATCAGGGAAAGAATTAATTTTAACCATTGCGATGTCGGAGATGATTGCCAAAATAGGAGAAGTGTCAATTGTTGGCAGACGAAAAGGACAAGTATTAAATGAGATGGCCATGCTCTCTGCCCAACAATTTAGTGTGGAAGAAACAAATCGTTATCCCGGTTCTCGAATGGATCCTGCCCGTATGGCCTCGAATTTTGCTGGAGTGCAAGGTTCAGATGACTCCCGAAACGATATAGTAATCCGAGGAAATTCCCCATTAGGAGTCGTTTGGAAAATGGAAGGAATTGATTTGCCTAATCCCTCTCACTTTGCAATTTCAGGAAGTACGGGTGGTCCAGTTTCCATTATTAACAATAAGTTCTTGGGGAATTCAGACTTTTTTATGAGTGCCTTCCCGGCAGAATATGGGAATAGCACTTCCGGCGTCTTTGATTTAAAAGTTAGAAATGGAAATGATAAGCGACATGAATTTACTGGCCAATTTGGTTTTTTAGGAACCGAAATGATGGCGGAAGGTCCATTAAACAAAAAAGGAACCGCTAGTTACCTTATTATGGGGAGGTATTCTACGCTAAGTATTTTTCAAAAAATCGGAATGCAAATTGGCACCGATGCTGTGCCTGTATATGGGGATGCCTCATTCAAATTTAATTGGAAACTAAAAAATGGGGGCGACCTTGCTTTATTTGGTTTAGGAGGAGCCAGTAACATTGCTATTGAAATCTCGAAACAAAAAGAATACACTAAAGAATTTTATGGAGAAGGTGATCGAGATCAATATTTTGGGACAGCCATGGGAATTGTTGGTCTTAATTTTAAGAAATCCTTAAGTGAAAAAACTTATATTACATCAACTATTGCGGTTTCATATGAAAACCAGCATGCCGAACATAATTACCTAAAACGCAGTTTAGATACGCTTTCAACAGGAGCAATTGAAATTAAAGTAGACACCTCCTACGCCTTAATGGCCTACACTTTTAATTTCAACAAATATTCTGGCTTCATAAGTATTAATCATAAAATAACAAAGCAGCATCTTATTAAGGCAGGCATAAACGTTGATCTCATTACGATGCAACAATTGGATTCAGGACTAGTAGATATTGGCGTTCCCAACGTTTTTAAAAACCGGTGGGATTATAATGGCGCGTGTGTATTAATACAACCTTTTATACAATGGAAATGGCGTATTAGTGACAAAATGGATTTTACGGCCGGGGTTCACTCACAATACTTTAGTTTAAGCAATAGTTTAAGTATTGCAGAACCGAGGTTGGGCTGGAAATACAGAATGAATGGGAATCAATCCATCTTTGCTGGCGGAGGTATGCACAGCCAAATGCAACCCTTATACACCTATACTTATAATAAATACGGCACGCAAGCTAATCCAATCTATCATAATAAAAACATGGATTTTATGCGTAGTTTACATACCGGGATAGGATATGAAAAATTCTTTAAAAAAGGAATAAGTATCCGGACCGAAGCCTATTATCAGTATCTCTACAATGTACCCGTAACGATTGCTCCTTCATCATTTTCGATGATCAATTTAGGCAGTTCCTTTTCACGTGTTTTCGCAGATTCTCTTGAAAACACAGGGACAGGAGTAAATTATGGTTTAGAATTGACCGTTCAAAAATATTTTGATAAAAACTTTTTCTTTTTGTTTTCAGGGACCTTGTATAACTCAGAGTATAAAGGAAGTGACGGTGTATTGCGCAACACTTCTTATAACGGAAAATATGTTGCCAATCTATTGGCCGGAAAAGAATTTAAATTGGGGAAAAACAATGTGGTCGGACTTGGCCTAAAAGTAACAAGGGCAGGTGGTAAAAAATATGGGTATGTTGATGTGGCTGCAACAAATCAAAATTACGATTTAACATTCCTGGATTCAGCATTCAACACGCGGCAATTTAGAGACTATTTTAGACTTGACTTGAAAATTAGTTGGCGTTTAAATACCGCGAAAATGACCCATGAAATTGGCCTAGATTTAGTGAATCTTTTAGGGACTAAGAATATACTTGGACTTACATACGCTCCTAGTTTAAATCCTGCGGAATCAAGTGCACCAGGGTATCAGCCTACTGCTGAAAAAACACAGCTAGGATTCTTGCCAATATTTTACTATAAGATTGATTTCAGGCGAGCAAAATAATTAGTTCCAGACTGGGCAATCACAGTCTTTTTTTGACTTTAGATACACTATAACTCCTGCTGAAATAGTGGTATTAAATGCACCAAAAAAATGAGAAACATTGTTTTTCGCTGCATTTTGGTGGGTATAAACCCCTATTTGATCTAAAAAAGCAGCAGATAGAGTGGGTTGCAAATAAAAATACTTAAAGAACTCAAAGCGCAAGCCAACATTGGCATTCAAACCAAACCCAGACAAGCTGCTTTTACTTTCTTCAAAACCTCCGAAATTGAACGTAGAGTTGGTGTGTAAAACACCTGCTCCAATGCCGTAAATAGCATTAACTACAAAATTTCGGCGTTTCGTTCTATATAAATTTTTCATTAAATTTAATTCAATGCTCACAAAACTCATCCCCACATCAGAACCAAATTGAATCCGGGCAGAATCGAGGTTAATTAATTCATTTGTATATTGTCCCGATAAATTAGAAACGGTATCCATTTCTGAACTTACATAACCATTTAGAAAAACGGTTTGCCCAGGCTTGATTCCATATTTAAGTCTATCAATCCCAAGTGATAAATTAACTCCCCTGCGAATATTATAACCAACACTAATGTTATATTGATTTGAAAGCAGTTTACTAAAATCTGGCATTGAAAAAGCGGGAGAATTTTGCCATAATGCAACATCATCCAGAGAAAAATCATAGCCCGAACCTGAAAATTTAAGGTTAGATTTAGAGTAAAAATTAGAGCCTAATCCGATGGAAAAATTGAAGTTTCCTGCAAATGTTGAATTTTGTGCCTTAGCATTTTGAGCCTGCAAAAGCAAAGGAGAAAAGCAAGCGATAAAAAGAATTGAAATTCTAATTAATGAGAAATAATTTTTAGCCATTCGTCTTGATTTAAAATTTGTTCTAAACGAAAATGTACTTTTTTGTCTAAGCTATGCCATTCGACTAAACCTAAACCTTCTGCAAAATACGAAATTTGCTCCGCTTCAATCATGTTTTCTTTTTTGGTAAATGGATTTAAAAGTGTCTGACGTATTATATCATGGAACTCCAAACAGCTTGATTCCTTTTCCATAATTTCCTTTAATACATCATGCCTCACTAGGTTACGCTTTAGTTCTTTCAAAAAAAGTGTAGAATCATTTATGCCTTGAAATTTGGTGGCGAACCATGTTTGATTTTCTTTATTAAGCGGGAACAATTTGGTTTTGTATAATTTCGCTTTTGTTTTTTCTTGCTTGAAATTAACGACCATATGATCTTGCACATCCAATGAATCTACATTGTAATTTAGTGCTTCTAGTATCCTGCCATCTGAGGCATACCGTTCAACAATGATGTGCTGGCCCTCCTGATCATTAAGGGAATAAACCCTATGGAATTCCTCCTCCAAGCCATTGGCGACATCACGATAAAGATAAATTTGAGGGCTTACACTATACGGATAAAAATAATTTGCTAAAGGATGAGTGCTTTTCATTTGTTTTTTAGAACCGCATGAAAGTAAGAGTATAACCACTAAAAATAATAAGAAATGCTTCATAAAGATTTAGACATTTTCAAGAAAGAAACTTCTTGTTCTGTTAAGTGCCGATACATACCACGTGGCAAATCTTTCTTTGTTAGTGTGGAGAATTGAACGCGATCTAATTTTATCACTTCATAACCAAGTGCCTCAAATAAGCGCCTTACAATTCTGTTTTTTCCTGAATGTATTTCTACACCAACTTCTTTAGAAGACGCATCCGTAACGAAAGAAACTTGGTCAACTTTAGATCGGCCATCCTCTAAATCAACCCCTTTTAAAAGCTTGTCGAAATCTGCCTTATTAACGGATTTATTTAATTCAACATGATATAATTTTTTGGACTGATACCTTGGGTGCGTTAATTTTTTTGCCATATCGCCGTCATTAGTAAACAATAGTAATCCTGTCGTTTCTCGGTCGAGTCGTCCGACTGGATAGATCCTTTCCTTACAAGCTTTACTCACTAAAGTCATCACTGTTTTGCGGCCTCGAGGATCTTCCATGGTCGTTATAAACCCTTTTGGTTTATTTAATAGTACGTAGCGTTTTTTCTCTGCATTAATGGTCTCGCCATCATACTGCACAACGTCTTCTGGTTTAATCTTATAGCCTAATTCCGTGATGGTTACACCATTAATAGAAACAACTCCCGTAGCGATTAAAACATCGGCTTCTCTTCTTGAACAAATTCCCGCATTTGCTAAAAATTTGTTTAATCGAATGGCATCCTCATTGAATGAAGGTAAGGGATCCCCTTTTTTAACCTTTATCTTATAATCTATGTATTTTCTTTTGTCCCTAGCTGTAACTTCTTTTGTATCCGATTTTTTTTCAGACGTAGGTTTTGCCGTTGTTTTTCGAGTTGGCTTCTCATTTCTTTTTACCCCTCGTTTGGAGGTTTTAGGTGTGTTCATCGCGAGCAGATTTTCACAAAGATACAGCTATTTAAGTCTTAAGCAATAGGACTGAAAGCATCTTCAATATGGATTATTTTAGTGTGATACTGATTATGGACAATTGATACCACATCAAAGCGAACGTCTATTTCACGATCTTGAGATTGCACATAATAATTAGCTACTTTAATAATTTGCCGCTGTTTATTTCTCGTTACGGCTTTCCATGGCTCACCAATTTCGGCTGTTTGGCGCGTCTTAACCTCGGCAATTATCAATGAATCATTTTTGC
>JBILCD010000212.1:0-4253 GCA_044353285.1 Crocinitomicaceae bacterium
GCATAAAGTCATCAGTTAAAAGCACATTTTCTAGAAAATTAGATGCTATTCTAATCCATCGATTTTGGGGATATTTTATTTTCTCGGCCGTTTTGCTCATTATTTTTCAATTCATTTTTGCCTTTGCCACTTTTCCAATGGATTGGATTGAACACTTGTTCATCACATTAAGTACTTGGTTGAGCGGCTCACTTCCTGATGGCGTATTAAATAACCTACTTACACAGGGTATACTTCCTGGAATTGGTGGTGTGTTGATGTTTATACCTCAAATTGCCCTGCTATTTTTTTTCATAGCCTTATTGGAAGAAAGCGGTTATTTATCGCGCGTAGTGTTTATCATGGATCGACTTATGCGGCCTTTTGGTTTAAATGGTAAAAGCATCGTTCCCTTAATATCGAGCGTTGCCTGTGCAATTCCTGGCATTATGGCCACTCGTACTATTTCAGATTGGAAAGAACGATTAATTACCATCATCATTGCCCCCTTAATGAGTTGCAGTGCAAGAATACCCGTTTATACCTTACTGATTGCATTGGTCATTCCAAAAACGTATATTTTTGGTTTTATTAGCTTACAAGGCTTGGTTTTATTTGCGCTTTACTCCTTAGGGCTGGTCGCAGCTCTATTATTAGCTCTTATTCTTAAAAAATTCATTCGGTCAAAAGACAAAGGATTCTTAATTATGGAAATGCCTGAATACAAAAAACCGAGGTGGAGTAATATCATGATTTCTATAACAGAGAAGATCAAAGTATTTGTTTGGGATGCTGGAAAAGTAATATTAGCTATTTCAATTCTCCTATGGGTACTGGCATCCTATGGTCCATCTGATAGTATGTCTTCTAAAATAAGAGCTGTTAAAGAAACCTCCTTATTTAAAACATCTACTGAGCCCCAAAAAGAAACTATGATTGCCTCCGCGAAATTAGAAGGCTCATTCATTGGAATAACAGGGAAGTATATTGAGCCGATCATTTCCCCTTTGGGTTACGATTGGAAAATTGGAATATCCCTTATCAGCTCATTTGCGGCAAGAGAAGTATTTGTTGGTTCATTATCTACCATTTATGCTGTGCATGATGAAAATGAGCGGCAAGAGAACCTTCAAACTCACTTAAAGGAAGCACGAAGATCAGATGGCACTGCGGTTTATACATTGGCAACAGGCGTATCGCTAATGGTCTTTTATGTATTCGCAATGCAATGCATGGCCACTTTGGCTGTAGTGAAAAAAGAGACGAAAAGTTGGCGTTGGCCACTTATACAATTATTTATAATGGGAATAATGGCATATGTTGGCGCATTGATTACCTACTTCATATTGACGTAAATTAATTACTTTTGAATATGATTCAGGAAATAGTTGTTGTTTTATTATTAATCCTTTCCCTCGTGTACTTATGTTATCGAGTAAATCAAAAATTTTTCAGTAAAGCAAAAGCATGTGATACTTGTGCTTTTTCAGGAAAGGAAAAAATAGAACCTCTAAACTAATCCTATTAAAATCTTTTCTATCTTCACAAGAAAAAATCATGTCGCAGAATAGTGAATGTCAATTATACAAATACAACTCATCCTTTTTTCTATTAAAAAAAGAAAAAGCAGCCTATTTCGCACAAAATTTTTTATTGAATGAATTAGATGATGACCATGTTGCATGGCTAAACTTTCATTCATTGGCCGATATGCCTTCCATCGAAACCCTGTGTTTAAACCTTCAAATAGATAAGATTGGTATAGAAAATATTTTTAGTGAATCACGGCGTCCAAAAGTAG
Organism: Crocinitomicaceae bacterium; assembly: GCA_044353285.1. GTDB lineage: Bacteria > Bacteroidota > Bacteroidia > Flavobacteriales_D > Crocinitomicaceae > UBA952. The sequence continues at coordinate 1,781 of JBILCD010000212.1, forward strand.
AAGAAAACAATGGGTATATATTTTTCAATGTAATTTCAGCCTTGCCTAGTCAAAATTCAAAAGACTTATTACATAAAGACCAACTCACTTTTTTCATCGCTAAAAACTACCTGATCTCTCTTCAATCATTGGACGGTAATCACTTTGAAGACGTTAGAAATAGAATTGAAAAAGACAGGGGTAAAATTCGATCTAAAAAAAGTGACTTTTTATTATTTAGAAGCTTAGAGGCCATTGTAGATAATTATTTCGAAGTGTTAGACAATATTTCGGAAGCAATGGAAAGCATACACGAAAAGCTTCATAAATCGGAAGACAAATCACTTCTTTTAAAAATAGAGAAGGAGAGAAGGAAATTAATTGAACTAAAAAAAATAGCGAGTCCAATGCTTGACATTAGCATTCAATTACTCGGAAGTGAATCGTCCTTAATTGATAAAAGCAACCACGTTTATTTTAATAGCCTACACCATAGTTGTTCGCATGTAGTTACAGAAATTGAATCACAAAAACAGATATTAGATGGCATGGCAAATTTCTATTATGCCGCGCAGGGACAAAGAATGAATGAGATCATGAAGGTGTTAACAATCGTTAGTTCCATCTTCATCCCACTGACATTTGTTGCGGGTGTTTACGGGATGAATTTTAAATACATGCCAGAATTAGCGTATAAAAATGGTTATTACATCGTCATTAGCATCATGTTTCTGATTGGAGCTAGCTTATTTGCCTTTTTTGTGTCTAGGGGTTGGTTAAAAAAAAGAGATTACACTAAACAAGAATAGCTTATGCAAGTTTTGATGATTTAAGTGAGGCTATATTTCAAAAAGAATTTTAACTTTGTTCAATAATTAAAAATTACATTAAAAACAAAAATAGGTCATGGGTAAAGGAGATAAAAAAACGGCAAAGGGAAAACGAGTAATGGGCTCATATGGTAATACACGTAAGCGAAAAAGTGATGAAAAAGCAATAATCGCCCCAGCTAAAATCAAAAAAGAGAAAAAAGAACCAACGGTTAAAAAAGCTGCTCCTGCAGTAAAAAAAGTCGCCGTAAAAAAACCAAAAGCTGAATAAATTTTATAAGCCGTCAAATTTGACGGCTTTTTTTATACCCTAAATAAAAAAACTTAAAAACAAAAAGATGAAACATAATTTTGGTGCTGGCCCATGTATTTTGCCGCAAGTCGTTTTCAAAGAAGCCGCTGAGGCTGTATTAGATTTCAATGGCTTGTCCATCCTTGAAGTATCTCACCGACACAAAGATTTTGTAGCGGTGATGGATGAAGCGATTGACTTGGTCAAAAAAGCATTGAATGTTCCGACTGGATATTCTGTTGTCTTTATGCAAGGTGGCGCATCTTTGGGTTTCACCATAGCGGCACTAAATATGATGCGTGACAACAAACGGGCAGGATACTTTAACACAGGCACATGGGCCTCTGGAGCTATAAAAGAAGCTAAAAAAGTAGGAGTAGATGTTTCCGTACTTGCAAGTTCCGAGGATAAAAATTTCAATTATATCCCAAAAGATTATACCATTCCATCCGACTTGGATTATCTTCATTTCACCTCAAACAATACCATTTATGGTACACAATACAAGCAATTTCCACAAACGGATCTTCCATTAGTTTGCGATATGTCGTCTGATATTTTTTCTCAAGTAATTGATGTATCAAAATTTGATCTGATTTATGCGGGTGCACAAAAGAATTTAGGTCCTGCGGGAGCAACTATTTACATTGTAAAAGATAGTATTTTAGGAAAATCTACTTCGCCCTTCCTGCCTAGCTATTTAGATTTAAAGCAACAAGTGGATAAAGAATCGATGTTAAACACGCCTCCTGTATTTTCTGTATATGTTGCGCTTTTGAACTTGCGAAATTTGCTTGAAAATGGTGGTGTTTCAGAAATGGAAAAACGCAACATTGCAAAAGCAACTTTACTTTACAACGAAATCGATCGCAATACGCTCTTTACTGGCTCTGTTAAAACCGAAGATCGCTCAAACATGAATGTCACCTTTACCCTTAACGACGAATCCAATAGTTCTGCATTTGATTCAGCATGGAAAGCTGCAGGAATTGTTGGCTTACCCGGACATCGTTCAACGGGCGGATACCGTGCCTCTCTATATAATGCCTTACCCATTGAAAGCGTTCAGGTATTGGTGGAGGTTATGAAGCATTTTGAATCTCAAGGATAAAATAAATTAGTAAAACGAAACCCAATATACCAATGAAAATATTAGCTAACGACGGGATATCAAGTAAAGGAAAAGAACTTTTAATGGCTGCTGGCTTTACTGTTATCACTGATAAAGTCGAACAAGATCAGCTAGCAAAAACGGTTAACGAACAAGGAATCGAAATGATCTTGGTTCGCAGCGCCACGACAGTAAGAAAAGAAGTGATTGATGCCTGTCCCAATCTAAAATTAATTGGGCGAGGAGGCGTTGGAATGGACA
>JBILCD010000059.1:0-12333 GCA_044353285.1 Crocinitomicaceae bacterium
AATGGTGGAGCCCATAGTGGCCCTGTCGATGGTAGAATTTGCTCCAATCTCCACATTGTCTTCAATGACTACGTTTCCGATTTGAGGTATTTTTTGATAAACGCCATGCTCATCGGGTGCAAAACCGAAACCATCAGATCCAATAACAACACCTGCATGAAGTATGCAATTTTCTCCAATTGTACAAGCGTCATAGATAATTACACCAGCATAAAGTGTCGTTTGCTTACCAATTTTTACATTGTCACCAAGGTATGTGTTGGGGTATATGCTACAGTTTTCGCCAATTTCTACATTTTTTCCAACATAAGTAAAGGCTCCTAAGTAAACGCCAGTACCAACTTTTGCGCTTTCATCTACGAATGTCGGTTGCTCAATTACAGCTTGCTTTTTGCTTAAGTTACTATATACTTCTAAGAGTTTAGCAAAACAAGCATAGGCATCTTCCACTTTAATTAAGGTAAGCGTTTTGGGAAGTGGTTTACTTGGTATAAAGGAGTCGTTAACAATACAAATACTAGATGCTGTGGTATAAATATAGTTTTCGTATTTGGGATTCGATAAAAAGGAAAGCGTTCCTGTTCGACCTTCTTCAATTTTTGCTAAACCATTAACCGTAATTGTTGGTTCACCAATTATTTTCCCCTTGAGGATCTCTGCGATTTGTTCGGCCGAAAATTCCATTCATCAAATATAATTATATAATGCTTGACAGCCTTCCTTAACGTGATTAATTTATTAACATGATAAGGTGATTAGTTGCTTGGAATTTCTTCTGAATTAGCTATTTCAACTGATTTAAGAGTGATTTTATCTTTGTACCAAGTTGTTTGCATTGAAAAGGCAGCAGATGGATTTTCGATAACCCAGCAATGTGATGATTTTTCACTAGCAAATGTTGATTTTGAATAATCTATGTAGCCAATTTCTTTGATCATTTTTAACAATTGCTCGCTTTTCCCTATTCCAACGGAGTTTAGTTTTTTCAGGGTGTTTTTATCAGTTCCCAAATCGAAAAGTTCTTTATTGTTTGGAAACAAGACTGGGTAACCTTTTCCTGTAGTTGAATTTTTAACTTTTTCAGTTGTAGTAGCATTGATCTTCAATTCGCTAATAACACTTCGGTCAGGAAGGGTTAAAATGAAACGGAGAGATTTACCGTTGGGTAAGGTCCCTGTTAATTGATAGGCTTTAGGTTCTCCTTTCTTTTTACTTTCTGAAAAGGAAATAGATGAATTTTGTATCAAATCGTTAAGTTGTTTTTCATTCAAAGCAAGCGCTTTAAAAGCAGGCATTTCTTCTTCATGCACAACAATTACGCGTTCAATGAAAGATGATCTCACTCTGTTTTCCGGAAGCCAATTGCATCCTCTATTACGAAAAAATAAAAAGACGCAAATTAAACCAATTCCAAAACCAATTCCATAAATTTTTAACCTGCGAAAAAAATTATCCATGCTGAGTTTTAAAAAAAAAAAAGCCGCTTAGCGGCTCAATAGGTTATGACAATAGGGCGTTTAGCTTTTCCGCAAGGGTCGCTTTTGGAACAGCACCTACAGATTTATCAACGACTACTCCATTTTGTATAAACAAAACGGTTGGGATACTTCTAACATTAAATTTTGCAGAAACTTCTGAATTAGCATCTACATCCACTTTTCCTACAATGGCTCTTCCTTCGTATTCTTTGGAAAGTTCCTCTATTACAGGTCCAATTAATCTACATGGGCCACACCATTCCGCCCAAAAATCTACGACTACGGGTTGAGTTGAATTCATTACCAACTCATCAAAATTTGAATCTGTTATTTCTACTGCCATTGTATTTGAGTTTATTTTTTTAATAGATTGTAAAATTAATTCAATTTTCAATCTAAGCTTAAACAATTTTAAGTTTTAATGAAATAATTTTTTATTTCATCATTTCTTGCTTCAAATACTTAGCGGTGTATGAGCTTAGGGCATGCTGTTTAACAAGTTCTTCGGGCGTTCCCATGCAGCAAATGCTACCGCCACCTTTTCCACCTTCCGGACCTAAATCAATAATATAATCGGCTGTTTTAATGATATCAAGATTATGTTCAATCACGACAACGGTATTTCCTTCGTCAACTAATCGTTGCAAAACAGTTAAGAGTAATTCAATATCTTCAAAATGCAATCCTGTTGATGGTTCGTCGAGTAAATAAATAGTTTTACCTGTCCCTTTCTTCGTTAATTCACTTGCTAATTTTATACGTTGTGCTTCGCCTCCCGAAAGGGTAGTGGATGATTGTCCAAGCGTTACATATCCTAGTCCCACGCTATTCAAGGTTTCTAAAACGCGATAAATTTTTGGCAGGTGTTCAAAAAATACTACAGCTTCTGATATGTTCATGTTTAATATATCCGCAATTGATTTCCCTTTGTATTTAATTTCGATGGTTTCTTTGTTGTAGCGCTGGCCATTACAGGTTTCACATTTCACATAAACATCGGGCAAAAAATTCATCTCAATTAAGCGCATTCCTCCGCCGTTGCAGGTTTCGCATTTCCCTCCAGCAACATTGAAAGAAAATCGTCCTGGCTTGTATCCTCTAATTTGTGCTTCTGGCAAGGACGCAAATAAACTTCGTATTTCATCAAATACTTTGGTATAGGTTACCGGATTTGAACGTGGTGTTCTGCCAATTGGGCTTTGGTCAATATCTATTACTTTATCAATGTGCTCAAGTCCTTCGATACTTTTATAGGGAAGTGGTTCGCGAACGCCTTTGTAAATGTGTTTTAGCAAAATGGGATAAAGGGTATGGCTTATCAAGGAGGATTTTCCGCTTCCAGATACGCCTGTAATGCACGTGAATGTTCCTAAAGGTAAGGTTAGATCAACATTTTTCAGGTTATGGCCACTAGCTTTTTTCAAGCTTATTTTTTTTCCATTTCCTTTACGGCGTTGACTTGGCATGCTAATTTTCTTATCTCCATTCAGGTAGGCTGCCGTTAAGCTTCCGGTTTTTAATAATCCTGCATAATTGCCAGCATACATGATTTCTCCCCCATAAATCCCTGCGCCTGGACCAATATCTACCACAAAGTCTGCTTCCTCCATCATTTCTCTATCGTGTTCCACCACCAATACCGTGTTGCCGGCATCCCTAAGTTTCTTTAAGGATGCAATTAGTTTTTGATTGTCGCGCTGGTGCAATCCAATGGATGGTTCATCGAGAATGTATAAAACGTTGATCAATTCAGTTCCAATTTGCGTGGCAAGGCGAATGCGTTGCGCTTCACCACCGGAAAGACCTTTTGACGAGCGATTTAAGGTGAGGTACTCAAGTCCAACCTCTAAGATAAAGTGTAAGCGAGAACGAATTTCTTTAATGATTTCATAGGCAATAATGGATTGATCGTTGGTCAAGTGACTTTCAATTTCTGTTAGCCATTTTGATAATTCACTTAAATCCATATTGGAAATTTGTCCAATGTGTAGCTGTCCAATTTTAAAATGTAGCGCTTCTTTTCTAAGTCGGTAACCTGAGCAAGAATCACATGTTTTTTTATTCATAAAACCTTGTGCCCATCTCTGTATACCAGCAGTACTATCTTCAGCATGTCTAGAAATAAAGTTGATAATTCCTTCAAATCGTGCGGTATTATCACCACTTATTAGCTCCATATCTTCATTGCCATACAATATCAAGTTCACAAGCTCTTCATCATATTCTGCAAGCGGAGTAGCGATATTATATCCGTTGGCAATAACAAGTTCCTCAATTTTATCAAAAATCCAGCTTTTTTTGTATTCCCCTAGAGGAGCTAATCCACCTTTTCGTATTGATTTTGATGGATCAGGGATGATTTTTTCCATTGATGCAACACTTACATCTCCTAATCCACTGCAAACTTGACAAGCTCCGTATGGAGAATTAAAAGAAAATAAATTGGGCTCCGGTTCAGGATAACTAATTCCGCTTGTGGGACACATCAGAGAGCGACTAAAATAGTGACTTTTATTCGTTTCCATGTCGAGTACCATCATGTTCGCATCGCCATGTTTTAGGCAGATCTGAACAGCGTCATTTAGGCGTTTTCTATCTTTTTGTTCAACAACGATTCGATCAATAACCATCTCAATATCATGATTTTTATAACGATCTAGGCGCATGCCTTTGGTGATATCTTTAACTTCGCCATCGACCCTAACTTTTGTATAGCCGATTCTCAGGATCTGCTCAAATAGTTCTCTGTAATGACCTTTACGACCTCTAATTTTTGGTGCTAATAAGGCAACTTTTCTTCCAGCATAGGTTGTGAGAATAATTTCAGTAATTTCTTCCTCTGAATAGTTAACCATTTTTTCCCCACTATGAAGAGAATAAGCTGTTGACGCCCTTGCATATAGGAGTCTAAAGAAATCATAGAGCTCCGTAATTGTTCCAACTGTTGATCGGGGCGAGCGTGAAACAGTTTTCTGTTCGATGGCAATAACCGGACTTAAGCCATCAATTTTATCTACTTCGGGTCTTTCTAAGTTACCGATAAACTGACGAACATACGAAGAAAACGTTTCGATATATCGCCGTTGCCCTTCAGCAAAAATAGTATCGAAAGCAAGAGAAGATTTACCACTACCACTTAAACCTGTGAAAACTGTCAACTGATTTCTAGGGATTTTTAAGTCTATGTTTTTTAGGTTATGCTCTTTCGCTCCGAAAATAGATATTTGTCCCGATTCAATTTTTTCTATCTTCATTTTTTGTAATCGAGGTAATTTTTCAGATTATAGCTAGCTATTGGAAGATCAATTGTATAATTTAATGGCTGAATAGTTAGGGAATTTCCAATCAACCAGGGATTTAATTTTCGCAAGATCTTCAGGTTGGCGCCCTTGTTTTTTGCCCACAACGCTAAATCTTCTATTGGAGAGTTAATCACCGTACTGTATGTCTTTCGTTCAGGATATAGATCACTAGAATTAATATTGAATCCGTATGCCTTAGGATTTTCTAGAATGAGCTTCATTGCCATAATCCTAAAAACATATCGCGCAGTTTCATTGTTCATTTCGATATCAAAATAATTTGTTGCATATTGACTTTCCATATCGGAACGAAGTCCGTTCAAACCTCTATTGTACGATGCTGCAGCTAAGACCCAATTCTTAAATTCAGCGTGAGATTTTCTTAAATAAGCACAGGCAGCTAGGGTACTTTTATGAACATTAAGGCGCTCGTCAATTTCACCATTGACCACTAAATTATATTCACTTGCTGTTTGGGGCATAAATTGCCAAAAACCTAATGCGCCTGCTGGACTTCTAGCTTGGGTTAAGTTACTTTCAATGACACTCAAATATTTAAAATCATCGTGTATTTTTTCTTCTTTTAGTAATTTTTCAATGTTCGGAAAAAACCGATTTGCTCTTTTGATAATAAGGGTGGTAGAACTATGAAAGTATGAATTAACAATCAATTCATTTTCTAAGCGTTCGCGGATATCTTCATCTTGCAAATCTATGGTCTCTCCAAAAAGCGTCATTTCTAATGGCAACTTGGGCAACTCATTTTGTTTGGAAGTTTGGCTTACTATTTTTTTTTGGCTTATTTCGTCCTTGCACCCAAACATCAAAATGGTGAGCAATAAAAAGATGTATATTTTCATTTATTTTGACTTTTTATGAGGGTGTTTTTATACAGAAAATAGAAGGTAAATAAAAACCACCCAAGTGCCAAAAAACTAAACCAATTCATAGTACTTCTTGCCTGCCAAAATAATAAAAATGTAAATAAGGCTGAAATAAATCCAATTAGGGTAAAGCAATAAAAAACTTGTTTTTCACTGTAGCCTTTATATACAAGGTGGTGAGTAGTGTGGTCTTTCCCCCCAATGAATGGAGAGCTCTTGCGTTTAAGTCGATTAAAGAAAACTGTAAACGTATCAATTAATGGAGCACTACAACATACTATTAAACCTAGAATAACTTGCCATAAAGGAATTGCATTAGCGATACTGCCGGCACCAAAAATAAATTTAATGGAAAAAAAAGCGACTATTAATCCTAAATATTGACTCCCTGAATCACCCATAAAAAGTTTTGCTGGTGGATGATTATAAACTAAAAATCCAATTAGTGATCCAATTACTGAAAGAAGCATTACGTTCCACAATTGGTTAGTGTCAATACTTAGGAGTAGGTTCACTGAAAAACAAGCAATCAATATAAAAATTGTCGTAATACCTGTTATTCCATCCATATTATCTAGTAGGTTTAACGAATTCATTAACAGGACGACCCATAACGTTGTAATAGTGATATTAAGTAGGGGGTAGGTAGTAATTTCGATCATGCTACCAGTGTAGTAAAAAATAAGGCCGCAGCAGATTTGAATACTTAATTTAATAAGTGGGCGGGTGTTGTATACATCATCGAAAATACCCATCATAAAGGCAAGGCTAGCAGCGATAAAGAGCCCAGTAAATGCACTTTGGCTGAATAAATTAATGGATGGATTAAGAAAGAGATATAAAATTATAAGGCTTAAAAAACTTAAAAACAAGCTTATCCCGCCTAAAGATGGCTTAGATTGGTTACTCCAGCGCACAGTAATATCATTTTTATTTCGTATTCCCAAGGAAGCTGAAAAATTTAACAGGAGGCGATTAAAAATTAGTGTGCAAATTAGTCCGCTAGCAAAGAAAATTAAATAATGATATAGTATCGTCATGCCTTAAAATGGACTCTTAAAATCTTTGAACAATATCCCATCACGGTCTTTTGAAGATACAATTGGCGATTCAAATCCCCAATCAATATTTAGCTCAGAATCATTCCAAAGTAATGTCCTCTCGTGAGTGGGAGAATAACTATTACTGCACTTGTAGGAAAAAATAGTGTCTGCTTCTTTTGCTATAAATCCATGTGCAAAGCCTGCCGGAATCCATAATTGTAATTTATTATCTTCATTCAGTTCGACGCTAAAGTACTTTCCAAATGTCGAGCTACTTTTTCTTAGGTCTACTGCGACGTCAAGTACACAACCTTTTAATACTTGGACTAATTTACCTTGAGCGAAAGGCGGTAGTTGGAAGTGCAAGCCTCTTAAAACATGCTTGTGAGATTTAGATAGGTTATCTTGTGAAAAATGGGTTTCCTTAATGATAGCAGGATATTTTTTGTCATTATAGGACTCTAAAAACTCCCCGCGCTCATCCATATAAACAGAGGGTTTAATTAGTATTAAATCATCAATAGTTGTTTTTATTTCTTCCACTTCCCTTTGATTTTATTTATCCAATTAAAAAGAAAAAAACCGCTTTGTTCATCTTCTGTATAATACCCTGTATCGGTATACGAATATTGATAGCCATATCCATAAATAGAATTATTATTTTCAACCCCATTTAAAATAACATTAAGCTTATTTATTTTTTGAACTTTAAACAATTCTTCTACACGCTCAGCAAAAATACGTTTTGAAAAATTGGCTTTAAAGATGTAGATCGGAATATCCGCTTGTGCAAGTATATGAATTCCGTCTGAAACGATTCCTACAGGAGGATTATCGATAAGGATAATGTCATAGCGTTCTTTTAAATCGCTGAGAATCGTTTTAAAAGCGTCACTTTGAATTAATTCGGAGGGGTTTGGTGGTATTAAGCCTGAAGTAATAAAATCTAAATTATTATAAGTGGAATGTTTAATAACCTCATCGAAGGTAGATAAACCAGAAATATAATTACTCATCCCATTCGAATTTTCAACATTAAATCCATGGTGCACTTTTGGCTTCCTTAAATCAAGGTCAATAATTAATGTTTTCTTTCCACTTGCTGCAATAAGACCGGCAAGATTTAAGATGACAAAAGTTTTTCCTTCGCCAGAAACTGATGAAGATACGGCGATTACTTTTGCATCTTTATTAACAAAACTCATGTTGGAACGAATGTTTCTAATTGATTCTGCCAAACGAGACTTTGACGTTTCGCTTACAACAATTTGAGAGTACTTCATCTTTTTTCTATGAACTGGTACTGAGCCAAGTATATTTGTTACGCTTGGCAGTAAGGCTTGCAGATCTTGAATGCTTGTTATTTCGTTGTAGGTGAGATATTTAAAAATAATCGTTCCAAGCCCAAGAAGTAAACCCAAGAAACCTAATAGGAAATAGGTCAATTTGTTATTTGGATATATGGCTGCAATTGGTACAGTTGGGGCATTTAAAATTCTGTTTGAAGAAGAGTATCCTGCATTAGATAACTCGTATTCTATCTTTTTTTCAGTGAATAATGTAAAATATCTATTGTTTAATTCTTGTATGTATTTTAAACGATCGAATTCCATTTTTTTTTCGGGTAATTCGAAATAGTTAGATTCTAATTCGGTAATTCTTGCTTGAATGATTCCTTTGTCACTTTTCAGACGGTCATCGATTATATTAATACCTTGTTTAATGGTGAGAATCCTATTTTTAATGCGTTCGTTTAATACTTTATTTTGCTTATTCTCCTTTGTCACCTCTCGTAATAAATCTTCTTGAGCCTCAAGTAATTGATTTAGTTCTTCAACTTGCCTTAGTAAGCTAGCTTCAAAACTTTTCTTTCCAACCATTTCGGGAATTAAGCGATAAATTTCTAAGCGATTTGGATCGATGCTTATTTTATTATTAATCATTACTAAAATTGAAATTTCCTGATTAATTTCTAATAAGCTAAGCGTTAATTCATTAATGTCATTGGATAGTTGAGTTTCTACTCTTTCTGGATTCGATATTTTTTCATTGCGCTGAAAATTACTTAGGCTATCTTGAGAACTTTTTAATATTCGAGATAATGAATCTAATTGTTGATTGATAAATATTATGGTTTGATTTGTTTTTGTTTGCTTATTAATCTTGTCAAAATTTATATAAGTATCGATTAAATTATCGACAACATTATAGCATATTTTAGGGTTGTTGTCTGAATAGGATATCTTTATTGTTTTGGCATTTGGATCTAATTGCTCAATTTTTAATCCGCTTTTCATCTCATCTCTCAATATTTTTTGGTTATTGAATTTAAAATATAGCGTGTTACTTTGGATTACATCATACACTTCTTTTGCGTTGTTCGACTTAATTGATAATTGAAAATGATTCGTTTTGATGATATTATTAAGAGTCCCTTTCGTTTTAAATATTTTACCATTATGGCTATAGGTTAGCAAGATGATATTTTTATTTTCTATGGATAAATCGATTCTTTTTCCGCAAAATGAAGAATCGTAAAGCGAATATATAACGATTGAAAACGGAGCGTTTCCATAGAGGTCCTTGGTAAGTAATTTCCCTTCCGAAAACAGACTGACATTCATGTTTAATTGCTTGAGTACAGCATCAAAAAGAACGTCTGAACGTAAAAATTCTATCTCCTTCGATAAATCTGTTGAAGCTTGAACGATTCCTTTATCCCCTAAAACATCTTTTACTTTGTCCTCTTCTACCAGTTGTATTATCGAACTTGACTCATAGGTTTGTTTTGTATAGCGTAAATAAATAAAAGCAGTAATTATCCCGAAAACTACTAATATGACGGGCTTATACCAATGCTTTCGAAGAACATTATTTAAAATGATTGAATTAAATTCTTTGTTGAGTATCCTTATTGGCATTCGTTCGGTCTATTTGGTAAAAATGGCGTAGATAGCTAAAGAACTTGAAAAAACACTCAGCCATGGTGCAATTTCTTTCAAAATTTCTCTGGTAATTCTTGGATTACTATCAATATAAATACAATCATTGCTTTGAACTAACATTTCGCCGTATTTTAATCCTTCAATTGTCGATAGATCAATTTTATAAATCATTCGTTTATTATCTTTTTTTCGTATTAACTTGATGGAATTAGCACGCCCGTCTTCCCGAATTCCATTTGCCATGGCAATTACTTCGATTAAGGATGTGTTCGTGTTCTGTAAGGTAATTACTTGGGCCGAATTTTTACCGGGGAATATCGTTAAGCGCTGGTTGGTTAACCTTATTTGAACAAAGGGATTTAAATAGTCTGTTGCTAAGAATGCTTCAAGTTGATCCTCAAGTGCTCGTGTGCTCATACCCACTACTTTTATAGTTCCTACTAAAGGTAATTCTACCGTTCCATCTTGTTGAACTAAATAATCTTGAAGTTGACTTGGAGGACTTGATTCGTTTATTTTAGATGAATTTGAAATTCCTGACGCACCTACTATTATTTTTTCTCCGTTATTTGTTGAAAATGAAAAGCTAAATCGATCACCTAAACTAATCTTATACTCATCCAAAGGGCCGGTGGGTATAGAATCATAGATAAAGTTGGTTTTCTTTGCTACCTGAAACATCTCATTGCTATTCATAGTTGAACAAGCAGCTAAAAGAAAAAATGAGCATGCGCTAATCACAGTAAGATTTAGTATTGTTTTTAGGCTCATAAATTCTTTTGATTTAATAAAAATTTATAATAAGAATCAGTTTTAGCAATTAACGTTTTGTATTGAAATTTTTCTTGTACGAAAGACCATCCTTTTTGTGACATTTCTTGACGTTTATTTTCATTTTCGATTAAATGTAGTAATTTTTCAATGAATGCATCGGAATCATTCAAGTCAACTAAATATCCGGTATTGTTTTCGGAAACAATGTCTTTTATTCCTCCAACCTTTGTTGCAACAAAAGGTATTCCTGCAGCTTGCGCCTCTATTAAGCTCACGGGTGTACCTTCATTTTTTGAAGTAAGGCATAGGATATCCATCCCCGCATTAAAAGTATTTATGTCTTTTATCCAAGATGTCATTCTAATATCTATTCCTTTTGCCTTTAAAGCATTTACTTTTTCTTCTATGGACGTAAACTCTTCGCCGCCACCAACAATAAAGTAGACGACTTTTTTACTTGTTTTTTCATGAATAACAGATGCACACTTTAAAAACAAGTCGTGATTTTTTATGGGTGCCAAACGGCCAACAATGGCGATTGCAATTTCTGAATCGTTTAACCCAAAAGCGCTTCTAGTTTTGTTGCGATTATCAGTTTTATTTTCATTAAAAGGTCCTAAATCTAATCCTAAATTGATTATTTCAATTTTCTCAAGTTCGCAAATCTTATATTTCAATGCGAGGTCATTTTTTTGTAGCTCAGAAATAGCAATAATACCTGTTGTTTTTTTTGCTAATCGCTTCTCAATCGCTTGATATAATTTTGTTTTCCACCAATTGAAATAGGAATGAAATACGTGTCCGTGATACGTGTGAACCACAATAGGAACCGCACAATCAAAGGCAGCTTTTCGTCCTAATGCACCAGCTTTTGACGCATGGGTATGTACAATGTCAGGTTGATAGGTTAAGATAATTTCTTTTAACTTCTTGAGGGCTTTCCGGTCATTTTTGAAATTCGGTTCCCGCTGCATTTCCGAAATTAATAGTGGATTAACACCATATTTTTCTGCTATATATGTTGAATTTTCTTCATTTTTTTCCGGTAAGCCACCAATAAGCAAGGTGTCATATTCTTCAGGCATATAAGCACTCAGTAAAATGGCATTATAAACAGGCCCGCCTATGTTAAAGCGATTAATTATTCTCAATATTTTAATTTTTTTTGTATCCGACATAAAAGTTTTCCTGTGGATTTAAGAAATTAACTATGAATAATTAAATTAAATATCGATTTTTACAACAAAATCAGATTTTGCAAAAATACATTTTATTATTTTCATTATTTTTCTTAATTAATGCTAATGCTCAAAAGGCTCAAAAGGCGATCAATCTTTTTGCGGCTGATCCCATTATGAAGGCAGGACGCTTATCTTTTTTGGCTATCGATTTGGAGTCAGATTCAATAATCGGTTCATATATGAAAGATAGTTCACTTGTTACTGCCTCTACAACTAAACTCTTTACAACGGCAACCGCTTTTGAGGTTCTGGGTAAAAATTATACTCCTGTAACACGAATATATGCCGATGGCCCAATTGATCAAAATGGTATTTTACATGGTAATTTATGGATTAGAGGGTCGGGTGATGTGTCAATGGGAAGTTCTTATTTTAATTCTGAAGGTCACGAATTAGATTTCTTAAATAATTGGGCGGATTCGATTCTTTTAATGGGAATTAAAAGAATCGAAGGAGCTGTCATTGCAGACGGTTCAGCATACGGTTACAACGGTCCGCCAATTGGCTGGAAAGACGACGATATTGGTAATTACTTCGGTGCACCTCATGCAGGGATTAATTTATATGACAATACATTAAAACTTAATTTTCAAACTGGTAGTGTTGGTAACAAAGCCAAGTTAATCAATACGTTTCCGAAAGTTGATAGTTTAGTAATGAATTGTG
>JBILCD010000060.1:0-12315 GCA_044353285.1 Crocinitomicaceae bacterium
TAGATGATAATTCCATGCGTACGATTGCACTAAAGTGTTCGTTGACGTTCGAAAATACTCCGCAAATGGTCCTAGGCCCGCTTGATGAAAAAATTTCAAATTTCCCTTGGTCCTTCCACAATACATCGAATAACCTAGCAAGATATCATATTGCCGTAGCTTATTGCCGATGTTTAAAAACGAAGCATGTGCGCCTAGCATCGGACCGAAAGAAAAATCTCTTTTTTTAGCTCCTTGCTGAATAAGTGGGATAGTAAGATAGCTTCCGAATTGTGAATAAAGTTGTTGTGCACCAAAAGTAGAACGAAGACCCAAATTGAACGACGCCCCCACATCAATCCTGTTAAAATTCTTCTGATACGTAAAACCGGAAAAAATATCCATTCGCTGCAAAGAAGCAGATGCTATAAACATAGAATTTGGTAGAATAGCAGTATGAATAACATCTTGTGAAAAGGACGTATGGCTATTTAAAAAAAGAAAAAAGAAAAAGACAAATCGAATCATGACGTTTAGTCAAATTTCGGACATTTTTTACAGGATATTCCTTTTGTTTTGTATTTTTTACAACATTTTTTCTTCTTTGATAAAGAACAAGAACCGCAAATACTTTGCTCGATGATAGGTTTTAAATCAATTTCCTTTAATGTTGCCATGCTATTTAGAATAATTCTAAACAAAGGTAAAAATAATTTTTAAGGTGAGGTAAAAAAAGAATAAAAAGTCTAAAACAATTTCATTTGATCGTCATCATCCAACTTCTTGGTTAAATCCCATTCAATTGTCGTGCTTTCAGAAGCATCATTATTTGTCTGGGTCGTATCAAGTTCGATAGCCAAAGGATTAGCATCATTATCGTCATTCTCATCGGAATCGCTATCAATATCATCAAACGAAGGACTAACCGCTTCATCTGCTGGCCACGGTTCGGGGCTTTCATCGATGGGATGCGTGAGAACAATTTCTTTCACTTTTAGCTTTGTAACCTGATTACCTTGCGCTTTCATTCCTTTAATTTCTATTAAATCGGCAAGATTAAGCACTGTATCGGCAACGTTTTTGGTTTCTTTCAATAATTTATTATAGACAATTCTTATTTCCGGGCGATAAGCAGTAGAAACAGTATCCATGTAAGAACCTTGACCTTCACTTATAAATAAAATCCGTTTATCGGTGGTTACTTCACAAAGAAAGCGTTTAACAAAATGCAGCTCTTTTGCTCCATCGTAATAAACCGTAGAAACCGCTCGATCTTGCTCCCACTTTTCAATGTGCAGCATATCTTCATCAAAATGCGTAGATAAATCAAAAGAACTTAAGCGATATTCGCCATTTTTATAGAGCGTTAAGATTTTATCACTTCCTTTAAACGAACCAATAAATTTCCCTCTAGATTCGTCATTTAAACGCCCGACGATAGCATCATACCAAATTTTACGTGCGGCTAAGGTGGAACCACCTAACTCTTTCTGAACGATTTTCTGTACAATTTCTTTGGTCACTCTATTTCCTGCTGAGTTCCTACCTTTGATCAACAATTCACCCAAATCTATATCAAAACGCAAGCGTTTAAGATGCGGACGAGGTCGTAAAAGTATAGATACAACTTCACGTTCACCATTTGGATGAACGGTGAAATAGAGCATCTTTGATCCCTTTGTTCCTTTCGTTAAATCGTATTCGGTATCGCGGGTGATGGAATTCACATAAAAGCGCTTCATCATCGTTGATCCACCTAAACCATCTTGGTAGAAAAGATGATAAATTGTCCTGGTATCGCCTTTTTTCCATACGCTTGCAAAGACCAAATCTTTCCCCACGAATTTTTTATCCGTCACTTTGGTAATCATCATTTTACCACTAGAAAAGAAGCAAATAATATCATCAATATCAGAACAATCACCAACAGGTTCATTTTTCCGTAGGCCATGTCCTATGAATCCCTCTTCATAATCAACATACAATTTTTTATTGGCAATGATCACTTTAGAGGCACTAATGGTATCAAAGGCTTTGATTTCCGTTTTACGTTCACGACCAGTTCCGAAGCGTTTTTTCAAATCCTTAAAATACTCAATGGCATACTCCACAAGCGATGCGAGATGCGCTTTAACGATTTCAATTTCCGCCTCTATTTTCAATAAGGCATCATCCGCTTTTGTTGAATCGAATCGGGTAATTCGAATCATGGGAATTTGGGTAAGCTTTAATAAATCGTCATTAGTTATTTCCCGAATGAGTTGTTTTTTAAACGGTTTAAAACGTTCATATAAATACACATAAAGGGCTTCACGATCTGCATATAGCTTAAAGTCAATGTACATTTCATTGTTGATGAACAATTTTTCTAAACTCAAGAAATGCCATTGTTGTTCTAATTCATCCAATCGAATTTCAAGTTCCAGTTTTAGCAAACGGACCGTATTATCGGTATTGATCCGAAGTATTTCAGAAACGCCAATAAAACGAGGCTTATCGCCGTCTATAATCGATGAATTTGGGGCAATAGAAATTTCACAATCAGTAAAAGCATAGAGCGCATCAATCGTTTTATCCGGAGATACACCTGGAAAAAGATGCACGATAATTTCAGCAATCGAAGAAGTATTATCTTCAATTTTTTTAATCTTAATTTTCCCCTTATCGTTTGCTTTTAATACCGATTCAATCAAGGAACCGGTTGTCGTTCCAAGAGGAATTTCATGAATCGTTAAGGTCTTATTGTCTAGCTTTTTAATTTTCGCTCGTACGCGCACCCTACCCCCACGCAAACCATCATTGTAGCCACTAAAATCAGCCATTCCACCATTTGGAAAGTCTGGCAAGAGCTCAATTTTCTTTCCTCTTAAATGATTAATCGATTGTTCTATTAGTTCCACAAAATTATGCGGTAGAAACTTACAAGCCATACCAACTGCAATTCCTTCGGCACCTTGAGCCAAAAGAAGCGGAAATTTCATTGGCAGTTGCTCCGGCTCACGATTTCTTCCATCGTAGGAAGTTAACCAAGTTGTTGTTTTAGGATTAAATGCGACATGGAGTGCAAATTTAGAGAGGCGTGCCTCAATATAACGCGGGGCAGCTGCACCATCACCGGTCAGTGTATTTCCCCAGTTTCCTTGACAGTCAATCAATAAATCTTTTTGACCTAACTGCACGAGCGCATCACCGATAGAAGCATCGCCATGCGGATGATACTTCATGGTGTTACCAATGATGTTTGCGACCTTATTATAGCGCCCATCTTCTAATTCGCGCATGGAGTGCAAAATCCTTCGCTGAACAGGTTTCAATCCATCCATCAAAGCAGGAACGGCTCTTTCAAGAATTACATAACTAGCATAATCCAAAAACCAATTCTCATACAAGCCACCAACAGGAACAATTTTCTCATCTACTTTTTTACTTTCAAAAGGATGATGTTCTTCGTTTGGTGTACCGTTAATGTCCTCTATTTCGTCCTCTGCCATATTATGCTATTAATTCAATGTCATCGGTTAAATTCTCAAGGGCTAAAGCCTCAGCAGGATCTTTTTCAACCCGAAGGTTGTCGATAATAAATTCTTGACGCTCCGGGGTATTTTTACCCATAAAATACGAAAGAATGGAATCAATCGAGGCATCTTTTGTTAAGAGCACAGGTTCCAAACGAATATCCTCACCAATAAAATGAATAAATTCGTCAGGAGAAATTTCACCCAATCCTTTAAAGCGAGTTATTTCAGCACTTTTTCCAATTTCTTCAATAGCTTTTCGACGTTCATCTTCAGAGTAGCAATACAGTGTTTTCTTCTTATTTCTGACCCTAAACAATGGTGTTTGTAGTACATAGACATGATTTCTTTTCACTAAATCTGGGAAAAACTGCAAAAAGAAGGTAAGCAGTAACATACGAATGTGCATACCATCCACATCAGCATCAGTTGCGATAACAATGCGACCATAGCGCAAATTATCCATATCGTCTTCGATATCGAGTGCTGCCTGAATTAAGTTAAATTCCTCATTTTCATACACCACTTTTTTGGTTAATCCATAACAATTAAGTGGCTTTCCCCTCAACGAAAACACAGCTTGCGTATTCACATCTCGAGACTTTGTAATGGATCCACTTGCCGAATCACCCTCGGTAATAAAAAGTGTTGTTTCCTCCCTTCTTTCGTCTTTTAGATCCGTTAAATGCAAGCGGCAATCACGTAATTTTTTATTGTGGACGCTAGATTTTTTGGAACGATCACGTGCAATCTTTCGAATACCGGCCAACTCTTTTCGTTCCCTTTCCGACTGCTTTATTTTTTTCTCAATCGTTTCAGCAACATCCGGGTTACGATGAAGGTAGTTATCTAATTTATCCTTTAAAAAATCATTAACAAAAGCCCTCATTGACTTTCCGTTGGGTTCTATTTCTTGCGAGCCAAGTTTAGTTTTTGTTTGAGATTCAAATACAGGCTCAATTACTTTTACAGCAATCGCTGCAACAATGGACTGTCGAATATCAGATGACTCATAATTTTTATTGTAGAAATCTCGAATCACTTTAGCCACTGATTCCCTAAAAGCGCTTTGGTGCGTTCCTCCTTGCGTGGTATGTTGTCCATTTACAAATGAATAATAATCCTCACCATAGGTTTTACCATGCGTAAAAGCCACCTCAATGTCCTCATCTTCAATATGAATAATTGGATAAAGCGGATCACCATCCATATTGTTTTCCAAGAGATCTTTTAGTCCATCTTTTGACTGAAACTTTTCCCCATTAAAATGAAGCGAAAGTCCTCGATTAAGATAACAGTAATTCCAAATCATTTTCTCCAAATAGGCCGTTTTAAAGGCGTATTTTTTAAAAATACTTTCGTCTGGAATAAATTCTACATAGGTCCCATTGGGTTCGTCAGTTTTTTCAATTGGTAATTCGTTGACTAATTCACCCCGCATAAAAGTTGCTTGTTTCTTTTCGCCATCGCGAACAGCATACAGCATGAAATGAGAGGACAGTGCGTTCACTGCTTTAGATCCTACACCGTTCAAACCAACAGACTTTTTAAATGCTTTGGAATCGTATTTTCCGCCAGTATTCATTTTTGACACTACTTCAACAAGTTTTCCGAGCGGAATACCTCGGCCAAAATCACGAATACTCACCAGGCCACCTTTCACTTTTATCTCCACCTTCTTGCCGTTACCCATTACGTATTCGTCAATACAATTATCAATAATTTCTTTGGCTAAAATATAAATACCATCATCAGCAGCGGCACCATCTCCAAGCTTTCCGATATACATACCCGGACGCAAGCGAATATGCTCTTTCCAATCGAGCGAGCGAATATTGTCTTCCGTATATTGATTTTCAGCCATTGTATATTGTGAATTAACAAATTTAACAAGATATCCTACTAATTTAACACTGATAATCAGTAGTTATGCACTTATTTTGGTTGAAAACAAACACGATAATAAAAATCAAGAAGTGAAGAACAAGTTCATGACAAAAAAGAAGCGATAGAGTAAAAAAAAAGCCGCAAGAAGCGGCTTTTAAAGGTAAAACAATTAGAACGTTACGCTTTCAAACGCTTCGAGAAATCGATCAAAATCGGTGTTGCAACACAAAGTGACGAATACGTTCCAATAACAACTCCTACAAGCAAGGCAAATAAGAATCCTTTAATGGCTGGTCCACCGAAAATAAACATGATTAACACCACGACGAATAATATCATTGAGGTATTAAAGGTTCTACTCAAGGTAGTATTTAACGACTTATTGATAATATCGTAATGATGCTCCTCTTCCTTGCTATTTCGGAGATTCTCACGAATTCTATCAAATACAATAACCGTATCGTTCATGGAATAGCCAATGACCGTCAAAATTGCAGCAATAAAGGCCTGATTAACATCTAAACTAAATGGTAAATAACCATGTAAAAGTGAAAATATAGATATTACAAAGAATGCATCATGAGCTAAACCAACAATTGCACCTAATGAATATTGCCAATGCCCGAATCGAAGGAAGATATACGCGAAGATTGCGACTAAAGCAAGACCGATAGCCCAAGCAGAAGAAGTCCATAATTCACTCGAAACAGAAGCAGAAACAGTCCTAGATTCATCAACGGTGTATTTACCCATTTTTCCTTTACAAGCATCTAAACCTTGCTTTATTTTGTTATTTGCATCAACAGTGGCTGCATCCTCTTTCAATTTGTAATTCGTAATGATTTCAACCTTATAATCCGTCCCTTTGGTTTTAAGGTCAATTGAAGCGACTTCGCCATTTTCAACCAAAAATTTAGAAAGATTAGTACGCATGTGTTCAATATCTGCTTTTTTCTCAAATTTCACAACGCATGTTCTACCGCCTGTAAATTCTACACTTTGTTTTAAGCCGCGTGTAACCATTCCGATTACCCCTAAAATGGTAACAGAAATAGAAAAAATATAAAAATACTTTCGTTTTCCAATCCAATCAAACTTAATGTTTTGGAATAATCCTTTAGAAAATCTAGTGAAAAAGGTAATTCCTTTTCCTTTTTTCATCCAAGAATAGATCACCAATTTTGAAATGATAATAGCAGAAAACATGGAGGTGAAAATACCGATGATTAAAGTGGTTGCAAAGGATTCAATCTCACCAGTACCAAATATTTTCAAGATAATAGCAACTAGCAAGTGGGTAACATTTGCATCGATAATGGAAGGCAATGCTTTCTTAAAACCAACATCTACCGATCCGGCTAAATCCATGCCTTTATATTGTTCTTCTCGTATTCGTTCAAATATCAAGATATTGGCATCGACTGCTGTTCCGATCGTAAGAACAATACCTGCTATACCAGCTAAGGTTAATACCGCACCAAAAGAAGCTAAAAATCCGAATATAAAAATCACATTGATTGTTAGCGCAATATTCGCTGCTAAGCCTGATTTTCCGTAGTAGAAATACATGTAAAATAATACGGCAATAAATGCAAATGCGAAGGAAATCAATCCCGCTTTAGAGTTTTCTTTTCCGATGGTTGGTCCAACCTTCATTTGTTCTTTGATAATACAAGGTGCGGGTAATGCACCTCCATTTAACAAACCTGATAAATCTTCTGCTTCTTCAAATGTGAAGCTTCCAGAAATCTGGGTATTCCCTGAAGTAATAGGATTAATAACGGTTGGAGCACTAAACACCAAATTATCCATCGAGATAGCGATGATTCGCTTAACATTTTCAGTAGTCATTTTCCCCCAAGCATCAGAACCATCTGAGGTCATTTGAAGATCTACTGTAATCTTACCATCCCGCTGATCAAATCCTGTAGAAGCTTTTAAAATATGAGCTCCATTCACTTTTGCTTTTCCTGACTCTGGCACTTTGCATGCATAAAGCATGTAGCCCTTCTTTTTAGACTTCTTATCTAACTCTTCTTGCTCAGCACCCCACATAAATCGGATATTGGGAGGAAAAGCAGCCATCACATCATTTCGACGCAAAAGTTTTTCAACCAATATCTTATCATTTACCGCAACAATACCAATAGCATTGTCACCGATGGGTTGAATTAAATCACTTAATCCTTTTTTACCGTTATCTTTCAGGGAGCCTAAACTTTCTTTTGGAAGTGTATCATTAACCTTAGATGTATCATCAGATTCAACTGCCTCTTCTGATTTAGATATCACATTGGCAGCATCCATTTCTAATTTAATTTCTTGAGGTGTATATGTTTCAAAAAATTCCAAATTAGCTGTAGATTGTAATTTCTGAGCAACCGTCGTTTCATCTTGAACACCAGGAAGCTCAATATAAAGTCGATTGTTTGCGCCATCTTTTTGGATATTTGGTTGTGCAACACCGAATTGATTAATTCTACGACTCATTATTTGCTCCACTCCATCCATTGATGAGGAGATTAATTTCCGGAAATAATCTTTTACTTGAGCGTCTGTTGAACGTATGCCGATCCCTTCTGCTTTAAAGACATAATTTAAGGCAATACCTGGGTTTGATTTCTTGTATTCAGCGATAAAAGCATCTAAAAAATCCTTGCTATTTTGCTTTAAGGCTGCTTCATATGGCTTACGAAATTTTAAATCTCTGGGATTTTTTGCATAATTCTTAATTAGTTCTGGAAGGGAAATCTCTAGAGTAACGCTCATTCCACCTACTAAATCCAATCCAAAAGCTAATGAACGCTTTTTAACTTGGGAAAAAGTAGAGCCAAAAACAGGATAAACTTCTTTGTCCGCTTTTTCACGCAGAATCTCATTAAGAAAAGCCGCTTTTGCTAAATCCCCAGCATCAGACTGATTGAAATCTATTTTAGTATTATTAGATAAATAGGCTATCCCCGGGTTTATTGTATCCTTGTAAGCCTCTAAGCGCAACGCCTTTACTTTTTGATTCGCTTTTTTTTCAGCATCAGCTTCAATATTACTAGCTACCCAGGTAAAAGATAGTTGATACAAACATACTGCAATAAGTGTTATACTTATAAACCAAAAAAATCCTTTATTTCTCATTGAATTAAATTTTTAACCATTTTTTAAGGGTGCAAATATAAGATTTACGATTGGTAAAATCAACTATCCCTATGACTATTTGAGTGTACATGAAGGAATTTGTGCCAAATAGACCGCAATTACCTTAAATCATTAGAAAAACGAATAATTTTATCACTAAAATTCACCCAATTGTTTTCAGTATTATGCATTTTAATAGTTTTAGCAAATACTTCTTTCACCTTTGCTTCAAAATAATGCTGTATAGAAAGGAATAGCGCCTGATCACTTACCTCATCGACAACTAAACCTGTTTCATTATGTGAAATTGTTTCAGCTAAACCTCCAACATTAGTAGCAATTAGAGGTAATTCGAAATGGTAAGAAATACTCGTTATACCACTTTGCGTGGCTGTTTTATATGGCAAAATGCAGACATCGGCAGCAGAAAAATAATCTTTTACGCTATCATCACCAATATAATTATTATGCAAGCTTATTCTATTGATCAAGCCTAAGCGCTCGATTATTTCTTCATACTTGGCAAAACTACCATAAACCTCACCTGCTACGATAAGGTGATAATCATCGGAAAGCAGCGCCATGGCTTCAAGTAAAATATCTAAACCCTTGTAATCTCGGATGATCCCAAAAAACAACAAGATATTTTTTCCTTCAATGTGTTCTAAGCCTAAATTTTCTAAGGCTTTAATGCGCGTTAATTTTTCACCAAAATGGTTGTAAACGGGATGTGGTATGTGTAGATATTTTGCATTTGGCAGGTAGTGCAACAGGTCTTTTAATACTTTTTCGGACATCACGATAAATCCATCGTTGCGCTTCAGGAAATAACGATTACACCAATTATCAAAAAATCTTTTTTCGTGCGGAATAACATTATCTAAAATAGAAATCCGAACGGTATTTTTCGACTGTCGACCCAAAACAAAACCCAAACTTGGTGCGAAAAAAGTCATCCAATATTTCGTTATGATTAAATCTGGCTTCATTTTTCTGACACGCCTTGCCGTCAAAAAATAGGTGAAAGGATTGATGGTATCCAAGCATCTAGTGGACGGAATGGGATCGGCGGCATCATTTTCTGCGACCAATTGTGTTTTCCCAGGAAATAATATAGTTGGATATTGTCGCGAAAACGTAAGTGCTTCGACTTCGTGTTGCTTCTCCATTTCACGATAAACTAAAGCGTTAAACTGAGCAATCCCTCCCCGGAATGGATAAAACGTAGAAAGGAATATAATTCTCATACTTTAAGTTATAGCAAGTGCTTTAAGGCCTTCACAACTGTTTCCGATTCAATTGTGAGCATACAAGGTTTGTCAAACTGACACGTATTTCCGAAGTAACATTGACACGGTGCAGGTGGTCCTACCAACACACCACGTCCATACAATTCAAACTCATGGGAATTAAAAATCGTATTCATCAGCACCATTTTTTTCTTCAGTGCAGTGGCAATATGCATCATCATAGTTACTTGCGTGATTATGACCTCACAATTATTTGTCAGCGCGATAAATTCTTCCAAAGAAAAATGACCTGGATAATAGCAATTAGCAGCATTACTTAATTTTTGATTTTTAACATGCTCCAGTTCTCCGCCTAAAAATATTGGAAAATATCCTACTTCTTTTAATGCCTCTGCCGTTTGCTGCCATCTTTCATCTGACCATAAGCGTGTATTCCATCGAGGACCACAACCCGTATTTAGACCAATAACTATTTTTCCTTCCGATAATTCTGACAACTTCACTTTCCATGAAGCAGCCATTTCCTCATTCAAATGAATGATATATTCTTCTTTATTAAAGGTAAAGTGACATATTTCAAAAATCTCTTCAAGGTAACTTTTCGTATTTTCCTTGGATAAGGAATCAAAATATCCGGTTAACAGTTTGCGTTCCGCTGCCGGTGTACATGCTGCGATATGGCCTTCCTTCCAAGTAAAACCAAATTTTTCTTTGGCAGAAATTAAGGATGTTAGTAGACAAGCTTCCTTGTCTTTATCCAAGTTAATGACGATATCAAATGCAGTATGCTGCAGATTGAAAAGCGACACTTCATTCAAACTTAGTAGTTCATCAATACTGTGTTTAGGAAGAATCGAAGGACTAAGCGTGAGCCAAGTAATATGAGCGCCACTGTAGCTTGCTCGCAATTTTTCTATCAGTGGTGTCGTGCGAATCACATCACCTAATGCACCAAGCTTAATGATTAATATCCGTTTTTGAATGACTTGATAATGCGAACAGCTTGTACAAATTGATCCATCTGTTTTATTGGGTTTGCATGGAATACTCCCTCTAAAATGTATACAATCAAATTTGGTTTCGTGGTGGTTCATTCGTTATAGCTTAGGGCAAAAATAAACGATTACTGGCAATTGCCAAGCATTAATTGCCGTATTCGACAATATCCATAAAGATTTCTTTCCCTGATTTTACGTTTAGTGTATCAAAATTCATAATCGTTAAGTCTTTATATACTTTACGAATCATGCCTACATTAGCAGCATATTCCTCAAATTTACGCTTATAAGCAATCAAGTTACGCTGCTTTTCTTGCTCAACTCGAACAGTGCTATCGAAGAATAATCCGTTTATGGTTTTTCCGCTAAAGATAAAATCATAATAGGCATCCGCTTGCTCAAAGGAATTAAATTGATTGATATTCCATAGTTTTGACGATGATATTGGGAATACCAACTTAACCATTCGCTGGTTTTCTTCTACTAATTCTGCTTTATTATTTTCAATAATAGCGGTCCATAAATCAGTAATCACCCATGGACTAAAGATATCCGGTCGCTTGGATCGGTAAAATTTGCGTGCAATTCGCCCTTCATTGTCGACAACGGTATCACCGATAAAGGTTTTTAATTGATAAGAGATGGTGTCATGCTTTATGACAGCATTTTCATCATGGTTAATTTCAAGCACATTGTAAACAATATAACTTTCTGCATCGAGACCAAAATAGTGTTGGTTCAAGGGCAAAGGCAATGGACTTGGCGTATCTTTTTTGCAGCTCGGCAAGGCAAAAAACAAAAGGGCAAGCAAACTAATTAAAATACTTTTTTTTATCATTTTCATTTAGTTCAAAGATACAAAACTAATTGTTTGGGTCGATGCCATTTTTTTCACAATACTTTAGATAATTATCCAACTCTTCTCCTTGTAGATGGATACCATTTCTGTGCATTTTTTTACCATATAATTTTCCCTTAGGATCAAATCCATACGCCCAACCATGAGCTAAATTATTTTTAAAAGTCATTCTTGATTCCATGACTCCATTGGGATGAAAAGTTTGCCACTCCCCCTCTTTTTTATTTTTAATATAATTCCCTTTTTCCTTAACAAGCCCTTTGGAATAAAAAGATTCATAAGAACCCTCCAATAAACTATCCTTGTAATTTTCAATCGTGAGCATCTTTTCCTCACCTTCCCCCTGTCCTTCTAAATAATACGTAACCCTGAGACCATTTAGCTTATCCGCTTTAAATTCTTCCCTGCTTAATACATACCCCTGTGAATTATAATTTATCCACAATGAATCCTTTTTCATGTACTTATAGCGACCCTCAGCCATAAGTTGTTCGTTTTCAAAATACAACCAAGCATAAGATAGGTTGTTTTTAGACTGATGTTGAATAATAGCTTTCACTTTGCCTGATGAAAAAAAATATCGAAATTCACCTATTGGCATATTATCTTTAAATTGCCCAGTATAGATGGGGGTTTTATTATCTGGATAATACTTCGCCCAAGCACCTTGTTTAAATCCTTTTTTATCAATGGTA
>JBILCD010000005.1:0-32886 GCA_044353285.1 Crocinitomicaceae bacterium
CCGGAACTAGCGCAAATGCCATCGCATATATGGATACCACAGATAATTTCATTCGGGATTTTTTAGTAGATCAATTGGGCTGCAATGAAACGCCTTTACAGCTTGCTAATAACCCATTACAAGCAGCGATTCTATACCCAACAAATTATTGTGATGGCTCTCCGGTTAATGAAACCTGTATTGCTGGGATTAATGAAGAATCATTAAGTTTTAGCGTAGAATTGTTTCCTAATCCTTCAGAGGGTGTTGTTCACCTTCGCACGCAGGAGTTTAATTTTAGTCAAGTTTCCGTTTTAGACTTATTGGGCAGAACTGTACTAAAATTATACCCTAACACTCAAGAGGCCATACTTGACTTAAGCCATTTAACTCTAGGAAACTATCTTGTTACCTATTTATTAAATAATGGGAGTTATGGAACAAAACAATTGGTGATTCGTTAAAATCGCTATTAATATTAAATAATGACTATGAAAAGATATTTTCTTTTAGGGTTTTTATTCATCGGATTTTATTCGACGGCCCAAACTTGGAGTGGAGAGGTTGCACAAGTTTTTTATAACAAATGCACTCAATGTCATCATCAGGGTGGCGGAGCCCCATTTTCACTTATGACCTATCAAGAGGCTTCACCAATGGCCGCGGTAATTGCCCAAGTGGTAAATGACAATTGTATGCCCCCATGGCCACCCGATAACACCTACCAACAATATCTGCATACCCGATCGATGTCAGCGACTGAGAAAAACACGGTGCTTAATTGGATAGTATCAAATACACCTGAGGGTAATGCGTCCCAAACGCCTCCGCCCCCTATTTATGCGAATAACACTATTTTAGGAGCGGGAGATTTAACTATTCAAATGCCAACATACATGAGTAAAGCAACTAGTATGGCTGATGATTATGTATGTTTTGCTATTCCAACCAACCTCACACAAAATAGAATAATAAAAGCGGTAGAAGTTATTCCCGGAAACCCTGATATTGTACATCATGCATTGGTTTATTATGACCCAACTAGCGCAGAGGTTTCAGATACTGTTGGAGGTAATTGTGCTAGCCCTAGTAATTCTAATACGAAGCTTATAACTGGTTTTACACCCGGCGCATCTCCGATGATTTTACCATCTGTAAGTCCTTTGAAAATGGGAATTACAATTGGTGCCGGATCCCAAATTTATCTTAATATGCATTATCCCGACGGTAGTTATGGTTTATTTGACAGCACAAAAGTAATTTTTCATTTCTATCCCATTGGAACAACAGGTGTTAGGCAAATAACGGCATCTCCAGTAATTGGAGATTACATGTTTGCGCTTCCCCCAAATCAGCTAACGACTTTAGCGGAACAATATCCACCAGGCAGTTCTGGAGTACCAGTTGATTTATCTGTGATTTCTGTTTTTCCTCACATGCATTTATTAGGAAAATCGATTAAATCATATGCAACGGGGCCCGCAAATGACTCAATTAAATTCATTAATATTCCGCATTGGGATTTTCACTGGCAGGACTTTTATTATTTTACGCAGCTAAAGCATTTGCCAGCGGGTTACACAATTAAGGGAGAGGCTGTTTACGATAATACGGCTCAAAATCCACATAATCCAAATTCACCGCCACAAACCGTTACTATTGGGTATAATACCACCGATGAGATGTTTATTATTTATTTTCATTATATGTTGTATCAAGCGGGGGATGAAAACTACGATTTGGCTGCATTAATAAGCGCAAGTTTATCAGAGTATCCAATGGGCGATATAGGTTCGGTCTTATGTTACCCCAATCCGATGGATGCTAATGGCGCAATTATTTCCCTTAATGAGCCGATAGACGAAAAGTCAATGATTTATATTTATGATGTACAAGGAAATTTAATTAGGCGTTTAAATCATTTAAATATCCATAATGATACGGCCGTTTTTTGGGATGGAACAAATGAAAATAGTGTGCAAGTACCGGCGGGATTATATTACGTATCTGCAAAAGCAAACAATAAAATGATGGCTGGAAAGCTAATTAAGCGTTAATTTCCATTTTTTAGTTTGTAGATTTTTGTTATTTTTGCACTCCTTCAGTAATATGATGAATAAGGTCTCGTAGCCAAGTGGTTAGGCACCGGTCTGCAAAACCGTCTACAGCGGTTCGAATCCGCTCGAGACCTCAAACAAAAAACCCTTTTTTAAAAGGGTTTTTTTATGCAGTGGATTTTTTGAGTACTTTTAATTGATTCGTAAATTAAAAAAATGGGAATAATAACGGCATTTGTAAATCAGATTGGTAGGGAAGCTGCACGCGATGTGTATAGAGGAGTAAAAGGCAGGATTAACAGCCCAGCGACAACTTTGATAATTCCATCAGATTTTAACACTAGTTTTTTATTAAAAGTAACCGCGTTCAAAAAGTTGGTGTCTGAGGAGGAAACATTAAGGCACCTTGTTAATTATGTCGAAGAGGCAGAAAACACAGCAGTGGATAATTTAGATTGGCTAGATATATTTACTGAGCTAGATAACAAAATA
The DNA here is from genome assembly GCA_044353285.1 of Crocinitomicaceae bacterium. GTDB lineage: Bacteria > Bacteroidota > Bacteroidia > Flavobacteriales_D > Crocinitomicaceae > UBA952. The sequence continues at coordinate 2,529 of JBILCD010000005.1, forward strand.
GAGTTTTGTAAAGTGGAATTAGGGCCCTCTTCACAAGAAAAGCTAAGCGTTTTAGACGATCAAAATCAAACGACCTTTAACCTTAAACTTGAAGAACACAAAGTCTATATTGCTGAAAATATTGCTGCACTTGAAGCAAAGGTGGCAAAAAGCCCAAATTATACCTTAGGCATACTTCTAACATTTCTGTGCTGTAATCCAATATATTATAAAGCAGGTTTAGCAAGAATAGTGACAACAATCATTATGGTTTTAATTTTATTATTCTTCGCATATTGGGCTTATTTTTGTTTTTTCAATGCTGAGAAAATTGCACAGCAAGTTACGGCTGAAAGAATACGAGGGGTAAAGACCTTGGCATTTTTATTTTTCAGCTTAAGTTTCCTAATTTATCTAGGTATCGTTTATAGATCAGCAAAGCGAGCGAATGAGGCTAGGCGTAATTCACTCAGCAATGAAAATGTATTAAAAACACTTAAAAACTATTTAGATACCTTGCGGTCAAATCATGTTTTATAAGTAAGAATTGACCCAGTCATTTCTGCGGGGATATTCACACCCATTCTAGCAAGAAGGGTGGGCGCAACATCTGCCAAACGTCCATTTTTTATGCTCGATGTTTTTTCTTTGGTAATCCAAATGATGGGGACAGGATTCAGACTATGAGCTGTGTTAGGAGAACCATCGGGATTTATTGCTAAATCAGCATTTCCGTGGTCAGCAATTACGATGAATTCATAATTGCATTGAATACCAGCCTCAACGAGATTTTTCAAGCACGTATCGACCGTTTCCACCGCTTTCACTATGGCACTGTATACACCAGTATGCCCCAGCATATCAGGATTGGCAAAATTTAAGCAAATAAAATCTGGGCTCAGATTTTTGATATATGCGATACTTTTATCACGCAATTCAAAAGCGCTCATTTCGGGTTTTAGGTCATAGGTGGCAACTTTGGGCGAGTTGACTAGGATTCTAGTTTCTCTATCAAATGGAGCTTCTCTTCCACCATTAAAGAAAAAAGTAACGTGGGGGTATTTTTCAGTTTCAGCCGCCCTTAGCTGGCTTAAGCCTGCATTCGAAATCACTTGACCGATCGTATTATTGAGATTATCTTTTTCAAAAACGACAAAAACATTACTAAACCCCTCGTTATAATTCGTCATGGTGCAATAATAGAGCGATAGAGGCAACAATTCCAAGGACGGCATGCTTTGTTGCGTTAAAACATGAGTGATCTGTCTTGGTCTATCGGTTCGAAAATTAAACGAAATAACAACATCGCCATCTTCTATTAAACCTTCATGATCTAAAAGAATAGGGTTAATAAATTCATCCGTTGTACCCGCATCATATTGCTCTTGCACAGCAAGTACAGGGTCTTTTGCCAAACGGCCAATTCCCTTTACCATTAAATCGTAGGCGATTTTAGTTCTCTCCCAACGCTTATCTCGGTCCATTGCAAAATACCGCCCAATAATACTAGCGAATTTAGCGCCATACGGCGAACAAATACGCGTTGTTTCTTCAAGAAATCCAATACCACTCATTGGGTCACAATCTCTGCCATCTGTAAAAGCGTGAATATAAGAATGATCAATTCCTTGTTGTTTGGCAAAGGCACAAAGCGCATGCAGGTGTTTATCCGAGCTATGAACGCCTCCATTCGACAATAAGCCGATGAAATGCAACTTGCAGTTTCTTTTTTTTACCGTTTCAAAGGCATTTATTAGCACCTTGTTCTTAAAGAACTCCCCATCTTTAATAGACTTATTAATTCGGGTTAGTTCTTGGTATACAATCCTGCCTGCTCCAAGATTTAGGTGTCCAACTTCTGAGTTTCCCATTTGTCCTTCAGGTAATCCGACATCTTCTCCGCAGGCACTTAATAAGGCATTGGGATAAGTTACCACCAAGTGATCCATAAATGGCGTATTTGCTTGTGCTACAGCATCAGCTTTTGAACCATCGCCAATTCCCCAGCCGTCTAAAATAATAAGTCCTATTTTCTTCATTTTTTTATGGTAATCCGAAAATCAGTTCCTTTTGGTTCATTCTCAAGGCAAAGAACTTTGCCTTGGTGCAATTCTACAAATTGTTTCACTAAATACAAGCCTAAGCCACTCCCTTTTTGAGTCCTTGTTTCTTCATTGCCAATTCGATAGAACTTTTCGAAAATTTGCTCCCTTTGGTCTTTTGGAATTCCAGGCCCTAGGTCCTTAACGCCAAATACAAATGACTTGTTTTCTTGAAAAAAATAAACAATAATTGATGACTGAATACCAGTATACTTGATGGCATTTTCCAATAAATTAACTAGAATAGCTTCTAGCATAAATGGATCCGCATTTATTTCTATATCAGAAGTGTATTGTAATTCAATAAAATTTACGCCAGTAATTTTATGATATCGTTCAATTATTGGCATACAAAAAGCTAAAAAACCAAGGGTTGATTTTTCCGGTTTAATAGCCTTGTTTTCTAGACGAGCTGCATGCAGTATATTTTCAATCATTAATTCTAAGCGCTGATTTTCATTAAGCGTTTTTTTTAGTAATTCAATTCTTTTAGTTTCGTCGAGTGGATGTTTAAGAAGCGTTTGCAGTAGAATTTTTTTCGTTGCTAAGGGCGTTTTCAATTCATGAGTAACAGATAAAATAAAATTAGTTTGTCTAAACGATAATTGAAGGTCGTTTTGAATTGATTTTCTAATTCTCCAGATGCCAAAGAGGAGTAAAAAGAAGAACACGGACCCTTCTCCAATTATCATTAGAACACGCCGATTAGCAGTTGATTTAACGGAGTCAACTTGTTGGCTTAAATCAATTAAGTGATAGCCCCACCATAAAAACTGAAGGATAACGTAACTACTTAGTAATATAAAAAACAAACTTGTCCCTTTTTTCATGCTTATTCGCCAAGGTCTTTATTCTTTTTAAATATGCTTCCAACTTCTTTTCCAATTTTTTGAATCGTTTCCACTCCTATTCCAATGGCATTTCCTGATACGTCTTCATAATTGGAAAATAAATTTTCTTTTTCTTGTCCTGGATAAATGATAACAGTATCATTTTCAGGATACGCTTTTTCTACCCGTGTCAGGAAACCATCTAATTCCGAGGTGAATGATACGGCACCAAAACGAGCGGCACAAATGACGATTAAATCATCAATGTTTTTAGAGGATTTCAAAAAGAGATCGTCAAGCTCCTCGATTTCCTCATGTTGCAACGTGGTTTCTAATTTATTTGCTTCCCCAACTTTAAGAAGTCGCTCATAAGTAGCCAGTGACCCATATAATTTAATGTCTATCTTCAACTCTTTCGCTACGCGAAGAATTCTTACTGCCCAGAGATTAAATGCAGGATCTAACTCCGCCAATTTTGGGCTTACCAAAACCAATTTTCTGTAATTAATAGATGTTTTATCTAATTGACAAAAGAAGATGGTTTTTTCACACACGTCTAATAAGTGCTGCCGATCGTCCCCGATTAAACGGTTTAACAACGTTAATTTTTTACTATCGTTTAACATTACTAAATCGGCAACGAGTTCTTTTGACACCCGAGAAATACCAGAAGACAAATTCAGATCAATCGTCGCGATCGTATTAATTTTCATTTCATGACCAGCAAAGTGCTTCATTATTTCTTCTAATGACTTTCTCGATTTGCGAATTAAGCGTTCCGCATCTTCATTATTTGGCTGCACACTAACGACCGATATGGGATTAATCACCCTTAAATCACTAATGAGGGCGGCAAAATCTAACAAGGTTTCATTCCCTTTCAATTCTGTCATAGAGACTAAAACATGTTGATTTCTTAAGCGCGATTCATTTTGTTCATCTTCATTATTTTCCGCCATTTCTTGCAACAATTTTTTTCCTGCCATTTCGGTAATAAACGAGGCAACCATGCAAGTAATCAAAATCAATAAAATAGTTCCGTTTAAGACATTTTTATCAAGTAATCTAATTGGTTCCACTACTATGTTTTTCAATGCAGCGGCATCAATGTCAGCTTGATTAAGCACCGTATTGAATCCAACCATTATAATAGCTAGTGTGGCAGCGGCGTGGGATGTACTCAAGCCGTAAATAACACTGCGTTCCGATTTTCTAAGTTTAAAAATGAACGAGGTTACAAATGCCGCTAACCACTTACTAAAAATAGCGAAGGTTGTTAACACGCCAGCAATGATTAATGGCCAACTTCCTTGAAAAAAGGCCCGGTAATCAACCACCATTCCTACAGAAATCAAGAAGAATGGAATGAACAAAGAGTTTCCGATAAAGTCAATTCGATTCATTAAAATGGAATTGTGAGGAATCAATTTATTAAGGACTAGCCCAGCGACAAATGCGCCAATTATGTGTTCTACTCCTGCCATTTCAGCTAGAAACGCCGAAAAGAAGATAATGGATAACACGAAAATATATTGAGAAGTTTTCTCACTATCTAATTTACTAAAAAACCAACGAGCAATTTTAGGAATGAAATAAAACATTATGAAGGAAAATATAGTAAGTGAGGTAATCAGCCTTACCCAAAAGGAGATATCCAAACTACCTTTTGTTGAACTAGAGATGATAGCTAGAATTATCAAAACAGCCGTGTCTGTTAATATCGTCCCTCCGACAGCAATAGCCACAGCGGGGTGTTTTGACAATCCATATTTACTTATGATTGGGTAAGCAACCAAGGTGTGTGTGGCAAACATACTTGCCGTCAACAAACTAGCAGTAGGACTTAAATGTAGTACCCAATAACAAATCGGGTACCCAAGTGTAATGGGAATGATAAAGGTAAGTATGCCGAAAGTTAAGCTTTTTGACCAATACCGTTTAAATTGGGTGAAATCTAATTCTAAGCCCGCCATGAACATAATATAAAGCAGTCCAATGGTTGCAAACAATTTAATAGACCCCTCTGGATCCATAGTGTTTTTTCCGAGCAAGCCTAGCCCCAGCGGCCCAATTAAAACACCAGAAAGAATAAGGCCAATGATGGCGGGAATCTTAACTTTACGTAGAATAATGGGGGATAGTAAAATAATAAAAAGCATCAGCGAAAAAATCAATACTGGATTTTGAAGTGGAAGGTGAAATGCTTTCAGTAAGTGTTCAAAAAAGTAATTCATTACGCTAAGGTTTTAAAGTTCAACCCCCGCCCGATAAGTTCATTGATAATTGAGGGTAAGATTTCTTTCGTTTTTTCTACATCACGGGCATTGTCATGGAAAACTAAAATATCTCCGCCTTTAATTTTTTTAGCTTTAGACACAATTTTCTGGGCACTAACTTGCGGATCAAAATCATAAGACAGCCACGTCCACATAATGATGTTAAATCCATTATCCCTCAGTTTTTTAGATTGCGCTAAGGTAATTTTCCCATAAGGAGGTCGAAACAAACGACTATTTATAAACTCACCACTTTGTTTTACAGCTCCGACGTAATCATTAAGTGCAGTTTTCCAGCCGTTTTCGTGATGCATGGTGTGGTGCCCAATAGCATGTCCATCCTTTATTATTTCTTCTAAGATTTCAGGTGATTGAGCGGCCATGTCCCCGACGCAAAAAAAAGTTGCTTTAATGTTTTTAGATTTCAAAAATGATAAAATCCAGGGTGTTATTTTTTTATTTGGCCCATCATCAAAGGTTAAGTAAATGGAATTGATACCGGCCCCCTTCCAATTCCATTTCGGAAATAGAAACTGAATTAGTTTTGGAGTGGTAAAAAACCTCACGCTACTTTTTTTTTGTGTCCATGGGCATATTGCTAACCCCCTTAATATCGTTATTGGCTGGTGTTTTTAAAGCTGCTTTTTTCTTTGGCAAATACCCATAATGTTCTCCCATCCCTCCAGAATACTTTATTAAATTATTCTTTAAACCCACATATAATCCACCCTCACCTATAGCGGATTCATTATTATTACTTGCTAACTGGTCTAACTCATTCATCAATTTAGGTATTGTTTTTTTATAAATAGAGTTAATAACTTGGTTTAAACGCAATGCAAGCGGTCCTGTTTTATCTATGGTACTTTTAATTTTAAAGCAAGCGTCAAGTGTTGCAAACAAATCTTCGACATTATCCTCCTTGGCAGCAATACGAGCATTGGTCTGCGCATAATAATTAATAATACTTTCATAATTATCCATCAGTTTTAGACCAAGTTTTTCTGCTTTTTTCTTGTCGCCTGCTAAGTAATATAGCTGAACATATTCATGCAAGGTTCCGCTGCACATAGGTTGTTCTTCTTTTCCTTCAAATTCAAAACTCTGATGCGGAGCATTAATGGTTAAGGAAGACATGCGGTCGAAGCCATTTACCTCGCCAACATCTATCACATTCTCCATTGGCATTTTAGCGAGTGAAAAATCAAGTAATTCAATAGCTCTTTGTTTGTTTCCTATGTTTAGATATTGTTCGGCTAACAACAAAAAGTTAACTCGGTATTGAATGGTATGACGACGCGCATAGTAATCGGTTAAGATTCCTTTAGCATTCATTTTTCCATAATGGTATGTTTTTGTTAGGTTTTTATACATTTTTTCAAGATTGTAAAACGTTGGCTCTTGCCTTACAGGGCTTAGTTCATAGGCCATACCAACTTGTTTTATGTACCCACTGCTTAGAAGAGCAATAGCGACAGAAGACCCCCTGTTACTCGAAAAATAGACACCTCTTTTCCAATCGTTATTAGCAACGATATCTAGCATCATAATTTCCTCTCGGGTTAAATACTTGTCTTTTTCAGTATTAAATTCAAACTCAATATTTTGAGGACAGCTATCCTTTTCCATGGTTGTCTTTAGGGTTCCAGCGGCAATCGCATTTTTTTTATTCACCTTCAGTATAAACTTAGACGATGGAAAAAAACTTGTTTTGCCACCTCCTTGTTCTGTAATAAAGTTTGCATCATCTCTAACAAAAGCCATCGCCTCAGTTAAGTCGCAAGACATCCAAGGCTTCTCGAAGTCCGTTAAGAGCTTTCCTAATTCTGTCGTAACACTTTCTGGGATTACAAGGTCGCCTTTTTGCGACCCCTTTAAAACGGCAATTAACCCCTCGTATTTTTGATTAATATTATTTCCCAGATTACTTATATCACTAGATAAAAGGGAACTTTTAATCTTTTCAAATTCGGCAGCATTTGCAGGATTTTTAACCGTGATACTAGGTAGCATTTGGGCGATTATGGAATTAAAAGAAATCATTGCCTTTGTGCCTTCAGCTTGATTGTTTTTCAAGCGCATTTTAATAACTTTTTCAATCATTGATTTTGAGGTGCCGCTGAGATAAAGGGTTGATAGCGGGGCAAAATACATTTGGTCCGTATTCCCGGAATACATCAAAATTTGATCTTCTCTAAATTTTATAGGAAGCGGGTCTGATTCATAGGCCTTCATTTTCATTTGATTGGTATACCAATCGGTACCCATTAGGGATAAATTACAAACCCTAACATCGGTTCGGCGGCCTTCTACTTCTTGCAGATACCACAATGGAAAGGTGTCATTATCTCCATTTGTAAATAGAATTCCATTTTTTTCGCATGACATCAAATAATTATAGGCTAAGTCATGTGCTGAGGTCTTTCCATTTCGATTGTGGTCGTCCCAACCTTGAACCCCCATAATTAACGGCACGAAAAGACCAACTAAAGCAGCAGCAATTGCCGCATTTTTTTCAGAATTTAATAGTTTGCGAAGGGCCACCAACCCTACGATACTTACCCCGCCAATTAGGCAAATAAATAGCCAAATTAATGAATTAGCAAATGCTGCATCTGATGAATAATCAAGCATTATCATAATGATCAGGCCTCCTGCTACAACATATCCTATTCGTTTAAAATCTTCTTTTCTAAATCGCATGACAATATCATAAAGCGCATAAACACCGACACCAATCCACATGGCAAAAAAGTAAAAAGACCCAGCATACGCATAGTCTCGCTCTCTAGGTTCTATTGGTTTTTGATTTAAATAGATTAGAATAGCTACTCCGGTAAATAAAAATGCTAAAAAGAGAACTAGGGCATCTTTTGGGGCCCTATAAAAGTGGAAAAACAAACCAACAAGAGCAAGGATCAGCGGAAGCAGAAAAAAACGATTGTGTGAGGGGTTGTTTTTGGTATAATGAGGTGCAAATTCTTGGCTTCCTAGTCGAATATCATCAATCATATTTATACCTGACAGCCAATTGCCCCGCATATTATCTCCGTGGCCTTGAATATCGTTTTGTCTTCCGGAGAAATTCCACATGAAATAGCGCAGGTACATCCAATTTACTTGATAACGAAAGAAAAAATTAAGGTTTTCCGAAAAATTAGGTAGGCGTTTCCCATCACGCCCAATCTCTGTTCCTTTATCATTATTAGCATCGTAGCCTGACCAACTTACATATCCTTTCTGGTGCGTTCCATTACCTTCAGAGTGCATTCTAGGGAAAAACGTTTCTTGCTCATACGCTGGAACCGCTCCAATTCTCATTGACGCATTACTTTCGTAGTATTTTTCTTTTATTTCATAGGTCCCTTTATTTGTTGCCACATAGTTTTTGGCATCTTTTTCTTTTTCAAAGCCCTTGATATCAACTCCATCCTCTTGCACAACAAATCGTTGAATATAATTTGGCGACATGTCTCCCCACCCGTCTTTCGAAGTGAGTTGTGGTCCATCTTCAGTTTCAAGCTCGCCAAGGCGGTATGAATTCCAATATTGTCCTTTCAAAAGAGGAACACTTCCGTATTGTTCTCTATTTAAATAAGATCTTAGCGTAACAAGATTTTCAGGGTTATTTTCGTCTAGTGGCGTATTTGCATTTGATCGAATTACAATGACAGCAAATGAACCATAGCCAATTAACAAAAACAATAAGCCCATAGTAGCATTATACAAAATAACTTTCCCTTTTTTCTTAGCGTAATAAATGAAAAAAGAAAACGCTAAAATTAATAGAAGAAAAAAGAAAATGGTTCCTGAAAAAAATGGAGCTCCCATGCTATTTACAAAAGAAACTTCAAAGGCTGATGCGATAGAAACCGTACCGGGGATAACCCCTACTTGTATAAACCCTAGTATAGCAATAGAAATTACACCTGTTAAAAAGACACCCAAACGGCTTGTTGTTTCATTTACTCTAAAATATACAATGTAACAAATTGCAGGAATTACCAAGATACAGAGCAAGTGAACTCCGATAGCTAAGCCCAATAAGAACATAATAAGGAGCAGCCAACGGTTTGGGGAATGATGATCACCGAGACCCAATGTATTTTCCATCATTTCCTCATCCCACTTTAATGCCGCCCAAAACACAATTGCCGTAAACAAGGAGGCCATTGCATAGACTTCGCCCTCTACTGCAGAAAACCAAAAGGAATCAGAAAAAGTATACGACAGCGCCCCGATAGCAGCAGCAGAAAAAACGGCAATTCGATCGCCAGAACCAAGGCTAGACTTATGTTTTAAAACTAGCTTTTTAAGCAATAAAGTTAGAGACCAAAACATGAATAGAATTGTTAGCGAGGAAGAAATAGCCGAGAGGGAGTTAATCCAAACAGCTACGTTTTCGGGTGCGGCAAAAAACGAAAAAAGCCTTCCTAAAAGCATAAATAAAGGCGCCCCAGGAGGATGCCCAACTTCCAATTTATAAGCTGCCGTAATGTATTCCCCGCAATCCCACAAACTAACGGTGTCTTCAATAGTCAATAAGTATACTAGCGTTGCAATTCCAAAAACCCCCCAGCCTAAATAAGTGTTCCATTTTGAATATGTCATAATCCTAATAATTAACGTTACTTTTAAAACTCAATGTCTGCGAATTTAGGAATATTAATGTATCGTAATATAGTTTTCGGTAATAATAATTTTAAGAAAACATTATGCTTTTTTTCTAAGTTACTTTAAAATTTAAATTAAGTTATTAAATTTGCCACCTTGAATGACCCATGGTGTAACTGGCAACACAACTGATTTTGGTTCAGTAGAGTCTAGGTTCGAGCCCTAGTGGGTCAACACTTAAAAACAATTAAACCCTTGATGACATTATGTTTCAAGGGTTTTTTTGTTTTTCAAGGGCTACGTAAAACTCAGGGTTTTTGATCACTTAGTTATAATCTTAGTGTTTTTAAACCTTGATTATTTAATGTTATTTTGAAACAAGAATCCTTACATTTACCAACAAAGTGTTACTCGCTTCTAAAGGATTGATTATTTTTTTTCTGACATTTTTAAAAATGTCTTTTTCAACATCGCGCAAATTTGATCCGGCGTGATTATTTCTGAATTCCGAACAGAAACAGTACCCAATGAATATTGAACACTTTCAAGTTTCTCGAAATCATATATTCGTATTTTATTAGTGTACACCTTTTTTCTAGTTTCGTCAAATGCCTTTAGACGAATAAAAACGTATGGCCGCACTTTTGAATAATTGAGGTTTGCCCCTCCTACTTGAACCCCTCGGAACGCATTGATACGAATCCTTAAACAGACATAAAGATCTTTTTCAAAGGCAAAAATCGCTTTTTTCTTACACCCTTTCGGCAAGCCGCCAACATATTGTCCGGAGTTATAGGTTGTTTTTAGCTTGCCATTCCCTCTCTTTAAATACTGACATTCTGCCACTGCATATAGTTCCTTACTGACACCTTGTTCCACGATTTGTTTTATGGAATCAATGTAATTTAAGGGCATTCGAAACAGACTTCCTGAAAAGTTGTTTTGCCCGCCACTTGTTGAAACGAGCACTTTATTAGTTAGTGTCTTATCAATAAAAAATCGCGCTCGATATATGCCAGCACTTGAGGATTGTTGCGCAAAGAGCGACTGATTCACAATTAAAAAAAATAAAAAGAGATGTTTCATGTTTTTGTTTCAAAGATAAAGATATTCAGCAATAGTCATTAATTAAAAATAACCCCCTCATTTTTACTCGCCTAATATAAAGCGTTATTAAGCGGTTTAATTATGTTAATTTTGTTTTTTTTAGCATATTTAATAACTATAACCGCAGGCCTAATGCCATCTAGTAAAACGAGCAATATTGATTCTCTTGGGGAATTTGGTTTAATTGAAAGATTAACGTCCGATTTTAATATAAAAAATAGCACGTCTTTGTTAGGAGTAGGTGACGATTGTGCTATTATTGAATTAAACGAAAAGGAATCATTACTAATGACAACCGATTTGTTAGTTGAAGGTGTTCATTTTAATTTGATGTATGTTCCACTAAAACATTTAGGTTATAAAGCTGTCGCGATTAATGTCTCTGATATTTGCGCTATGAACGGTAGAGCAGAGCAAATAACTGTTTCTATTGCCGTTTCAAGCAAATTTCCGGTGGAAGCACTTGACGAATTATATACTGGGATTAATTTAGCTTGTGACGCTTTTCATGTTGATTTAGTTGGGGGAGACATGAGCGCTGCTTATGCTGGCTTAACAATATCAATAACGGCTATTGGACGCGTAGACAATAATAAAATAACACGACGTTCGGGCGCAAATGCCAAAGATATAATAATGGTAACAGGTAGTTTGGGCGGGTCTTATATGGGCCTACAAGTTTTGGAACGAGAAAACGAGGTGTTTAAAGTGAATTCAGCCGTTCAGCCAGAACTTGATGGTTTTGACGCCTTGATTCAACGCCAACTGAAGCCTGAGGCAAGGCATGACATGGTAGAGTTGTTTGGGCAACTAGGCCTTATTCCAACATCGATGATAGATGTATCGGATGGCTTAGCGTCAGACATTTTTCACTTATGCGAAAAAAGTAATTTGGGTTGCCAGCTTTTTGAAGATAAATTCCCAATGGACGACCTAACAAAAATTACAGCGATCGATTTTAACATTTCGCCGACAACATGTGCATTGAATGGTGGAGAAGATTATGAGCTGCTCTTCACAGTAAAGCAAGAGGACTTTGATAAGGTTGCAGGGAATCCGAATCTCACACCTATAGGTTACATGACAAGTAAAGAGGACGGCAAGAATTTGGTTGATGCGAATAACGAATTAATCCCTCTTAAAGCCCAGGGATGGCTAAGCTCTAATCATTGACAGACCTTGTCCAGCAATCTTTTTCAGGATCTGGAATGGTACAAATTTTAAATTGCCCCCGCATTTTGTCTGCCTGAGCCTTAGCTTTCTGTTCTGATCCAAACTTTCCAATTTTTACTAATATAGTTAGGTGGTTTAGACTCAATTTGAACGTCTGTTTTATCGGGATAAAGCCGAAGAAACTTTTCTCTTTCTGCATTAGCTTCGCTACTTGATCCACCACTGTATATAACGATCCAATAACAATCCGAGCCAGTGGCTATTGCGCCTACCCTAGAACGAATATTTTCATCTCCCGTAATAATTATCTGTCCAAAAGAAAAATTAATAACAAATAAACTTATCAAAATAAAATACGTTTTCATCAGATTTTTTAAAAGTAAAGGTAGTATACAAATCAAATAAAAAAACCTTGTCCCCATCTGTTTTATAGAACAATTCTAAATTGTTATGTTTTCCAGATTTGTCATATATGCGAATAACGAATTAATCCCTCATAAAGCGCAGGGATGGTTTAGTTCTAATCATTGATTGACCTTGGCCAGCAATCATTATCAGCACCCGTAACGTTGCAAGTTTTAAATTGCCCCCGCATTTTGTCTGCTTGAGCCTTTGCTTTCGCCGTTGACCCAAACTTTCCAACTTTAACTACATAGTTAGGTGGTTTAGACTCAATTTGAACGTCTGTTTTATTGGGGTAAAGCCGAAGAAACTTTTCTCTTTCTGCATTAGCCTCGCTACTTGAGCCCCCACTGTATATAACGATCCAAAAACATACCGAGCCAGTGGCTATTGCGCCTACCCTAGAACGAATATTTTCATCTCCCCTAATAATTATCTGCCCGAAAGAGAAATTAATAACAAATAAACTTATCAAAATAAAATACGTTTTCATGAGCTTTTTTTTTAAAGTAAAGGTAGTTTAAAAATCAAATAAAAAAAATATTGTGACTTTCTGTTATTTAGAATAATTCTAAATTATAATTTTTTCCACATTATTTGTCATATAATTGTCATGAAACGGCACTAATTATCTAATTTTGCAAACGATAAAATGCAATTTTAACGCATTATTAAGGTAAGAAATTAGTAACTTTTTTCATGAAAATATCTAATATTCAGAAGATTAAACATTTCCAAACACAATTTTTAATTGTTTTTTGTTTAGCGTTTTTTTCATCCCCAAGCCAGTTGTTTGCTGATGGAGGAGGAAATTTTAAAGCTAAATGCGCTAGTTGTCACCAACCTCACAAGAATGGAACTGGGCCTAAATTATTTCAGGCGAGGCAAAAATGGTCAACAGGTGGAGCAAAAGAAGGATCTATTTATCAATGGGTAAATAATTGGCAAACAGCAGCTGCAAACGATCCTTATGCAGCAGGCGTTTCTAAATGGTCTGCCACTGCAATGAGTGCTTTTCCAGAACTTTCGAAAGTTCAAATCGATGAGATTCTAGATTGGGTTGATGCGCAGCCTGATCCTGCTACTGCTGGCCCTGCAAATGGAACTCCAGTAGTTGATGGCGTTGATCCCGCCTCTCCCGAAGAAGGAGGAAACACTTGGTTGTGGCTTTTTTTAAGCATTCTTTTTATTACTATAATCTTATCTGTTGGAGGGGTTAGGCGTCAGTTAAAAATTACGGCGGGAGAAAGTTCCTCTAATGATCATCTTACCTATGCTGATGAGTTTAAAGCTTGGGCATGGAAATATAGGTTGCCGGTAGGTTTAGGGTCGCTGGTTATACTTTTAGCTATTATTGTCACCTTGTTTCAAGGACTTTCTCGTATTAATGTGGTTGAAAACTATCAGCCATCTCAACCGATTGCTTTTCCGCACGATAAGCATGCTGGGGTTAATGGTATCGATTGTAAGTATTGCCACAATTCTGTTGAGAAGTCTAAATCAGCAGGCATACCCTCAGTAAATGTTTGTATGAATTGTCACAAACAAATAAATGGGGAGGGCAAACCTTACGCTGCAGAAATTAAGAAAATTTATTCAGCTGCAGGTTACGACCCAGCAGGCCCTGGCAAATACACCGGAAACACTAAACCAATTGTATGGAACAAGGTGCATGTTCTACCAGATCACGTATACTTTAACCATTCTCAGCACGTCGTTGTTGGGGGAGTAGATTGTAAGCAGTGCCATGGAGACATGACAAAAATGAAAGAAACGGCCAAGGTTCAGCCTGTTTCAGAACTAAATAAAATAGAAGGTAATATAAAGTTGTCAAAACCGACATTAACAATGGGTTGGTGTATAGAGTGTCATGGCGCCAAAGAAGTTTCTTTAGGAGATGGTAAGAATGGATATTATGATGAGATTCATCGTCGTTTGAGAGATAACGATAAATCATTGTATAAAAAGTATCTAAAGGACGGTAAAGTAACGGTGAGTGAATTAGGTGGTTGGGAGTGTGCTAAATGTCATTATTAATAATTAGGTCATAGTCAGAAAAACATGGGAATGGCAAGAAAATATTGGAAAGGTCTTGAAGAACTAAAGGAAACTCCTGAGTTTATTAAGCATAAAGAGAATGAGTTTCCTTCTCAACAAACGGTTGAAGCGTTTTTATCGGATGATAAATTAGATGAAACGTCAACGGGAAGAAGAGACTTTTTAAAATTTTTAGGGTTCTCTGTTGCAGCGGCAACATTAGCAGCTTGTGAAGCGCCTGTAACAAAGGTGGTGCCATATGTAGTTAAGCCTGAACACGTTACGCCGGGCATGCCCACATGGTATGCTTCAACTTATTATGATGGGTCTTCCTATGCAAGTATTTTGGTTAAAACACGGGAAGGTCGTCCTATTTTTATAAAGGGAAATAAAGAATTAGGTTTAGCCAAAGGCGCAGTAAATCCTCAAATTATCGCCTCCATTTTAGGGCTTTATGACAGTGCACGTCTAACTGGTCCAATGCAAAAAGGAAAATCGGCATCATGGGCAGTGGTTGATGGGGCAATTTCTAAGGCTTTAAAAGCTTCAAAATCGATTACACTACTTTCTAATACGGTTATTAGCCCGACTATCCAAAAGCAAATCAATGAAATATCTTTGGCTATGAGCGAGAATGGCCAGACCTTCAGTCATATTCAATATGATGCGGTTTCTTATGCCGCTATACGGAATGCAAACGCTCAAAATTTTGGCGCTGCAGTTATTCCGACTTATAATTTTTCGAAAGCGCAAACCATTGTGAGCATCGGGGCTGATTTTTTAGGCACGTGGTTGTTAGCTACTGAATATGCACATCAATACGGCTTAACAAGAAATCCAGATTCAAAATCGATGTCAAAGCACTTTCAATTTGAATCATTTATGTCATTGGCGGGATCTAACGCAGACTATAGAGCAATGACAAAGCCATCTGATTATGCTGCTGTTTTATCGTATTTAATAAAAGGTCTTAACGGACAATGCGCGGTAAAATCAGACTTAAACATCCAAACAAAGAAAATTGCCGATCAAGCACTATTGTCTTTAAAGAATTCGAAATCAAAGTCATTGGTTGTTTGCGGGTCAAATAATACGGGTCTGCAATTGTTAACCAATCAATTAAATCAGTTGTTGGGAGCCTATGGCACAACCATTGACTTAAGCAACGACCTTAAGTTATTTAAATCTGATGATGCAAAAGTAATTGCTTTGGCAGCGGATGTTATTTCTGGAAAGGGACCAGACACCCTTATGTTTTTAGGGGTAAATCCTGTGTATTCTTTGCCTAATGGAGAAGCTTTTGGGAAAGCCTTAAAAAACATTAAAACATCCATTTCCTTTTCAGCTTATTCCGATGAAACAGCAAGTTTGTGTTCGTATATTTGTCCAGACCATCATGCTTTAGAGAGTTGGGCCGATTATATTCCTACTAACAATCATTATGCAATAGCGCAGCCAACTATTAGACCGCTTCATAACACAGCGTCTATTATTGAAACATTTTCTGTTTGGCAAGGAAAAACAATACGATTAGGGAAAGATTCTTCTACAGCATACGATCTTATTAAATTAAATTATTCCGAACGATTTCCATTAGGAGATTTTGCCTATTCTACTCATAATAGTTGTGAAGCATTGACAGGCGAAGCTCCGGTAATATCAGATTATAAGCCAGCGACCATTACTAAACTTCCTGCAGCGAGCGAGCTTGAGGTAATTTTATATCAAAAAAGTGCTATCGGTGATGGTAGACAGGCCAACAATCCGTGGCTTCAAGAAATGCCAGATCCAATAACAAAGGCGACTTGGGATAATTACATTACAATGAATCCGGTTGAAATGAAAAGTCAAGGATTTGTTACTACCTATGATCAAGAGCACGGTTTAAACCTAGCAACCGTTACCGTAAATGGAAAGAAAGTAACGCTTCCAGTATATCCATTACCAGGTCAAGCGCTAAAAACAATTGGAATTGCTGTTGGTTATGGACGTGGAGCAAATGGTGAAGCAATCGGAAAAGCGGCTTTCCAAACGAAAGAATACGGCGGAAATGCTGTAGACGATAAAGGGGCATTAAAACCTATCGGCGCTAATGTTTTCCAATTTGTTTCTAGTGAAAACGGCTGTTTAACTTATGATGTTATTGGTAAGCTTTCTAAAGTAGAGGGAACATATTCAATTGCAGCCACTCAAATTCATCATACGGTGATGGCGAGGCATTCAATAGTTAGGGAAACAACATTACCAATATTTTTACAAAAAGGAAAGGAGGCATACAACCCTGCCCACACGCTTCAAAAATTAAATAGTGAAGGGCATCATGAAGAAGTTCCTAATAGCGAATTTGACCTTTGGGATGCTCATCCGGTAGAGAAAATTGGCCATAGATGGGGAATGGCTATTGATTTGTCTTCTTGCATCGGTTGTGGTTCTTGTCTAATAGCTTGTCAATCAGAAAATAACGTTCCTGTTGTTGGAAAAGATGAGGTAAGGCGTGGACGTGAGATGCATTGGTTGAGAATCGACCGGTATTTTGCCTCTGATGAAGAAGCGACCATTGGTCAGCGAAAAGATAAGGATACTTTCAGTTACGATAAAGCTGAAATCGCTGCTGAAAATCCAAAAGTGATTCATATGCCGATGATGTGTCATCATTGTAATCATGCGCCTTGTGAAACAGTTTGTCCTGTTGCAGCAACTACGCATAGTAACGAAGGTTTAAATCAAATGGCTTATAATCGTTGTATCGGAACTCGATATTGCGCAAATAACTGTCCTTACAAAGTAAGAAGATTCAATTGGTTCAACTATCCTTCTTACAAGAAATTTACGGAGGTCAATCCTGCACAGGATGATCTAGGTAGAATGGTTTTAAATCCGGATGTTACCGTAAGAACTCGAGGAGTAATGGAAAAATGTTCTTTCTGTGTTCAACGTATTCAAGCAACAAAATTGGTTGCTAAAAAAGAATCTAGAACGATACAAGATGGTGAATTTGCCACTGCTTGTTCGGATGCCTGTCCTACAAATGCCATAGTGGTTGGGGATTGGAACGATGTTAAATCCGCCGTATATTCTAGTTCTAAAAACGATAGGGCTTACCAAGCGTTAGAAGAGATTGGTGTAAAACCAAATGTTTGGTACAAAGTGAAGGTTAGGAATGAAGAAAATGATTTATTAGCAAGTTTGCAGGTAGCAAAAGCCCCTGCTCACCACGAAGAAAAAAAAGCGCATCATTAATAGTAAATTGATATAGCATGCAAAAAGAAGCAGCGATTAGAGAACCACTTATACTAGGTCACAAAAGTTACCACGATGTAACGGAAGACGTATGTCGACCTATCGAAGATAAGGCTCCACGAATGTGGTATATTTTATTTGGCATAGCGCTAATAATTGCTTTATACGGAATTGGTTGCATCGTTTATTTATTGGGAACAGGAATTGGAGTCTGGGGATTAAACAAAACAATTGGCTGGGCATGGGACATCACTAATTTTGTTTGGTGGGTAGGTATTGGTCACGCAGGAACCTTAATTTCTGCAGTTTTACTCTTGTTTAGGCAAAAATGGAGAATGGCAATTAACCGTTCTGCAGAAGCAATGACTATTTTCGCCGTATTTATGGCTGGTCTCTTCCCATTGATTCACATGGGACGTTTGTGGGTAGGCTATTGGGTACTTCCTCTTCCAAATCAATTTGGCTCCTTGTGGGTAAACTTTAACTCCCCCTTGCTTTGGGATGTATTTGCTATTTCAACGTATTTATCCGTTTCTTTGGTGTTTTGGTATATTGGTCTTATCCCTGATTTTGCAACCATTCGCGATCGCGCTAAAAAGCCAGTGTCTAAAAAGATGTATTCAATATTGTCTTTTGGATGGTCTGGTAGAGCAAAACATTGGAACAGGTTTGAGACGGTTTCTCTTGTTTTGGCGGGACTTGCAACACCACTCGTATTCTCTGTTCACTCGATTGTATCTTTCGATTTTGCTACTTCTATTGTACCAGGCTGGCACACCACTATTTTTCCACCATATTTTGTAGCCGGAGCTGTTTTTTCTGGTTTCGCGATGGTACAAACTCTCTTATTAGTAATGAGAAAAGCGATGGGATTAGAGGCTTATATTCATACAAAACATATTGAGTATATGAATATCGTTATTATGGTAACGGGCTCTATCGTTGGTACGGCATATATTACTGAATTATTTATTTCATGGTATTCGGGGGTTGAATATGAAGCCTATGCGTTTTTAAACAGAGCTACTGGACCATATTGGTGGGCATATTGGTCGATGATGACGTGTAATGTTATTTCTCCTCAGCTCATGTGGATTAGAAAATTACGAAGAAGCTTACTATTTACTTTCTTCATCTCGATTGTTGTTAATATAGGGATGTGGTTTGAGCGATATGTAATCATCGTAACGTCAATTCACAGAGACTACCTTCCGTCTGCTTGGAGTATGCATTATCCAAGTCATATTGATATTGGAGTTTATATTGGCACTATTGGGATTTTCTTTGTGTTCTTTTTATTGTTTGCAAGGTATTTCCCAGTTTTAGCACTTAATGAAATTAAAACAATATTAAAAGGTTCGGGGCAATCGTATAAAGAGGCTCCAGATTATCATAAACATCATTAATACGCAATATTGAGATGGCAGAGAAAGTAATTTATGTTATGTATGATGACGAGGAAGTGCTTAAAGATGGCGCTAAAGCACTTGTGTCAAAAGGGATAAAAATAGCGGAGGTGTTTAGCCCATTTCCGATACACGGAATTGATCCTATTATTGGGATTAAAAACACTCGCTTAGGAATTATGGCTTTTCTATACGGCCTAACTGGTTTAATGCTGGCAACAGTAGGAATGCGTTTCTTTATGGTGACAGATTGGCCAATGAATATAGGCGGAAAGCCAAACTTTAGCTATTTGGAAAACATGTTGGCTTTTGTTCCTGTTACTTTTGAGTTTACTGTTCTTTGCGCCGCACACGGCATGGCCATTACGTATTTGTTAGTGAATAAAACATTGCCAGGAATGCCCGCTCAAAACCCTGATCCTAGGACGACCGATGATCGTTTTGTAATGGAAATTAGACTCTCCGATAACCTACAATCTAGTGAAAAAGAGATTGATGCAATAATAGAAAATACTGGGTTTGTAGAAATTGATAAAAAAGAGATTAAGTAAGCGAATTAACTAAATAAAAGATGAGAAAACCGTTAGTTTTTGTAATTCATATCACAGCTATATCAATGATGTTGTGGGGTTTCGGTTCTTGCGTTTCTAATCCAGATAGTTCAGGATTAGAATACATGCCTGATATGTATAGAACACCATCCATTGAGCCGTATGTTGATTACGGTGAAATTCGAGGGAGAGAAAACATGAAGTATAAAATGTCACTGTCTGCCCTAACGCCACCAAGTCATACTGTTCCTTATTATGGAGGAAAGAAGGATAGCTTAGACATAAGTTTCATGCTGCCATATGTTCGCAAAGCTAATCTAAGTTTTAGGGAAACACATGGCTTATTTGGATTTGATTTTAGTCTGGCTGATGATTACGCTCTTTCTGTAAACGATAAAAACCCTTTGGTTTTAACGAACAAAAACAGTAGTGAAATGTTAGCTAAAGGGAAAAGTTTATATACTGCTATGTGTCAACATTGTCATGGTGAAAAGGGTGATGGAAATGGACCAATGGTTCTAAGCGGTGCTTATGTTGGCGTTCCTGCCTATGCCGAACGATCAAGCCTTTCTGATGGACAAATTTTTTACTCTATATATTATGGAAAAGGAATGATGGGAGCTCACAACTCCTTGGTATCTAAAAAAGAAATTTGGACGCTTGTTCATTATGTTCGCCAATTTCAAAATGCTGATTATGGTAAATTTGATGAAAACGGTAATCCAAAAGCAATAGTAAAAGTTGATTCAACAGCAGTAAAAACCAAATGATAAAAGGCATGGAATTTAACATCACAACTAGCTCCAAAAAAACAATTCTCTTTATTGTGCTTGCTGGTTTAGCATTGCTTATAATTGGTATAGTTATGGGTTTCAAGGATCCCCATTTTGTTACCAGAATACTGACCAACGGTTTAATCAATGGATTTTTCTTCTTTGCTTTAGGCCTTGGGGCTTTGTTTTTTTTAGCATTAAATTACGCAACGGAATCAGGTTGGTATGCTTCTGTTAAAAGAGTTATTGAGGCCGTTGCAGGATTTCTTCCTTATGGCATGGCTCTTTTAGGTCTAGCATTATTAATCATTACCATTTTAGATGGAGCTCACATATACATTTGGATGGATAGCGAAGTTGTTAAGCATGATGAAATAATTCAGGGGAAATCTGCCTATCTCAATGTGTGGTTCTTTTGGATAAGAACTTTGGTTTACTTTACAACGTATTTCTTGTTTCTTAGAGGATTTAAAAAACGATCGATAGAGGAAGATCTTAAAGGCGGTACAGATTTACACTTTAAAAATTATAAGAGGGGAGCTATGTTTTTAGTGTTCTTCGCTGTTTTTAGTTCAACGTCAGCATGGGATTGGTTAATGTCGATTGATGTGCATTGGTTTTCTACTCTTTATGGATGGTACACCTTCGCAGGAATGTGGTGCTCGTCTATGGTAGTTCTCGTTATTACAACCATGTATTTGAAAAAACTAGGGTATCTTCCTAAGGTTAACGATTCACACATTCATGACTTAGGTAAATGGACATTTGCCACATCTTTTTTGTGGTCTTATTTATGGTTTTCGCAATTCATGCTTATTTGGTATGCAAATATTGGAGAAGAAGTAACGTATTTCGTAATGCGTATTGAAAACTTTAAGGTGCTCTACTTTGCTATGTTTATTATAAATTTCGCTTTCCCAATGCTTATTCTCATGTCAAGAGATGCAAAACGAAATTTTGGAATTTTAACATTTGTTGGACTTATAATTTTAGCAGGACATTGGTTAGACGTTTACATTATGGTTTCTGCTGGTTCTCTTGGACCTAATGCGAAGATTGGTTTTATTGAAATCGGAATGGCTCTTATGGTACTTGGAGGATTTATCTTTGTTGTCTTAAGAAATTTAACCAAAGCGCCGCTAACACCGGTGAAT
This sequence comes from Crocinitomicaceae bacterium, assembly GCA_044353285.1. Lineage (GTDB taxonomy): Bacteria > Bacteroidota > Bacteroidia > Flavobacteriales_D > Crocinitomicaceae > UBA952. Next base: position 24,173 of record JBILCD010000005.1, read on the forward strand.
CACCCGTTTTTGGACGAAAGTATTCACCATGAAATTTGATAAAAAATAATTGAAGAACAAATGGAAAACAAATTAATTATTTTAATTGCAGTTATTTTAGGAACCATTGCCTTATCTCAACTAGTAAGGGTCTATGAATTATCCTCTAAGTTGCGAAAAACGGGAGAATATGAAGTGTCGAATAGGGACAATGTTCTTATGGCTAGGTTGATGCTTATTTTCATGATTTTTCAATTCCTTGGATTGATTTATTTAATGATTAAATATGGATGGACAGGCCTTGGCGTTGCTGCTTCTAATGAAGGGGTTGAAACAGATTGGTTATTAAATTTGAATTTTGTCATTATTCTCGCCATCTTTTTCTTAACTAATTTTCTATTATTTTATTTTTCTTTCAAATACGTTCGTAAACCTGGCGTAAAGGCTTATTATTATCCTCATAATAATAAGCTTGAGTTAATATGGACAATTGTGCCTGCAGTTGTTATGGCTGTAATTATAATTCTTGGGCTAAAGTCTTGGAATAAATTAACCGCAATGTCTGGAAGTGATGCAATACGAATCGAGCTTTTTTCTAAGCAATTTGATTGGACTGCTAGATATGCTGGAGCGGATAATGTTTTAGGAAGACACGATTATAAATTAACAACAGATAATAATGAGTTAGCACTCATTACCTCTAATACTATTGACACCTCCATCCGAGTGATGTTGCAAGGTCCATCAGGGATTGAAGCGATTCAACGAATTTTAAACAATAGAGATACTGTTTTAAATGATTCAACGATGAATGCCTTACGTACCGATTTATCCAGAAAAGAGCGTTTGTTACGATTGTTGTTTCAAATGAAAGGTCAACATAATAAAGCGCTAGATAATTCCGCTTGGGATGACATTATTCAAAAAGACACCCTTTACTTGTGTGTGAACCAGCCTTATGAATTTAATTTTAGATCTAAAGATGTATTACATTCAGCTTATTTCCCTCATTTTCGTGCTCAAATGAATAACGTTCCGGGAATGACAACTAGAACGAAATTCACACCCATTTTGACAACTGAGCAGATGCGAAAAAAAATGAATGATCCTAAGTTTAATTTTGTCTTACTGTGTAATAAAATTTGTGGTGGTGCTCATTATAAGATGAAAATGATTATTGTGGTAAAAGATAAAAAATCGTATGATCTTTGGATGAAACAAAAATCTAAAGAAACATTTAAAGCGAAATATTTCCCTGCCCCTGTTTCAAAAGCACCAGCGACGCCAGCAACAACTTCCGCCGCTGCAACGACACCAATGTAAATAAATATTTAGTTGATTAATTATTAATATAAAATAGTAGAAATGGCTTCAGTAGCACACGACGAACACAACCACGCAGACATGCACCATGGCGATCACCACCATGAAGAAGGATTTGTTTCAAAGTACATTTTTAGTCAAGATCATAAAATGATAGGCAAGCAGTTTTTGATGACTGCTGTTTTTATGGGAATCGTTGCCATGTTGTTGTCTGTCTTGTTCAGAATACAGCTTGCTTGGCCGGGCGAAAGCTCTGATTTTTTATCCTTTTTTCTCGGAGAACAATGGGCGCCTAATGGAGTATTAAAAGAAGATATGTACCTAGGTTTAGTAACCATACATGGTACTATTATGGTATTTTTTCTCCTTACTGGTGGTTTATCAGGTACTTTTTCCAACATCCTAATTCCACTTCAATTAGGAGCAAGAGATATGGCATCTGGATTCTTGAATATGTTATCGTATTGGTTCTTTTTAATCTCTTCATTAATAATGCTTTATTCGCTGTTTATTTCGACAGGCCCAGCTATGGCGGGATGGACAATCTATCCGCCACTCTCTGCTCTTCCTCAAGCAATGTCAGGATCTGGAACTGGAATGACATTATGGCTTTTATCTATGGCGATTTTTATTGCTGGCTCTTTAATCGGAAGCCTTAACTATATTGTTACGGTAATCAACTTGAGAACACAAGGAATGACCATGACTAGAATGCCATTGACGATATGGACATTTTTTGTTACAGCAATTTTAGGGGTGTTATCCTTTCCTGTTTTGCTTTCCGCTGCACTTCTTTTGATGATGGACCGCTTGGTTGGAACAAGTTTCTTCTTATCGGATATAATTGTAGGTGGAGAGATGCTCGCAAACCATGGCGGTTCTCCGATATTGTTTCAGCACCTTTTCTGGTTCCTCGGCCATCCGGAAGTATATATCGTATTATTACCGGCCTTGGGCCTATCTTCTGAAATTATAGCGACGAATTCTCGGAAGCCAATATTTGGTTATAAAGCTATGATTGGATCTATTTTAGCGATTGGTTTCCTTTCCTTTATTGTTTGGGGGCACCACATGTTTATTACCGGTATGAACCCATTTCTAGGAAGTGTATTTGTATTTACCACGCTATTGATTGCTATTCCTTCTGCCGTGAAAGTTTTTAATTATTTAACAACGTTATGGCGGGGATCACTTATTTTCACGCCGGCCATGTTATATGCCATTGCTCTTGTTTCAACGTTTATTACAGGAGGGGTAACAGGAATTATTTTAGCCGATTCAGCTTTAGATATTGCTGTTCATGATACATACTTTGTAGTTGCTCACTTTCATATTGTGATGGGAATGTCTGCTGTATTTGGCATGTTCGCCGGTGTTTACCATTGGTTCCCTAAAATGTATGGCCGTATGATGAACATGCGATTGGGCTATGTGCATTTTTGGATTACGCTTGTCGGAGCCTACGGTGTTTTCTTCCCAATGCACTTTGTCGGACTAGCAGGAGCGCCAAGGAGATATTATGATTCATCTTCCTTTGGAGACTTTAACGAGAGCTCCTATAACATGATTATGGACTTAAACGTCATCATAACTGTTTTCGCAATAATTGCCGCCTTAGGTCAGTTGATATTCCTTTTTAATTTCTTTTATAGTATTTTCAGGGGACCAAAAGCTCCTCAAAATCCTTGGAATTCTACAACCTTAGAATGGACAACACCTGTAGAACATATGCATGGTAATTGGCCTGGAGAACTTCCTACTGTACATAGATGGCCTTATGATTATTCTAAGCCAGGATCAGATGTGGACTTCATTCCGCAAACGGTACCATTGGCAGATGGGGAAGAGGAACATTAATAATTTGCTTATTTACTTTTGCGTAAGTTGAGTTAGATTGGTTAATCTAAGTTATCAATTTCTATAGCTATAGTTTCCAACGTTTGATAAAAGTCGTCTCCAAATGCCCTTATTAATGGCGCTTTTAAAAATCGATATACAGGAACGGATAATTTTTCGCCACAGACACATGCTGGTGCGCAGATTTTCCACTCATCATAATTTAGTGCGGTATATTCATTAAATTCCTTTATACGTATTGGATACAAATGACAGGACAAGGGCTTTAGGTTCGGAATACTTCCTGCCAAATAGGCGGTTTCAATAGCGCATTTAGCAACATGATGATCATCAAATTGAACAAACGCACATTCTTTTCCGTCAACTAAGCTAGTTGTTGTTTCATTTTCTGCATCTGTACATGAAATTCCGTTTGATTGAATCGCTTTAATACCCTCAGGCCTCATGTAAGGGATAATTTTCTCAATGTTTTTGGTAAGAAGCAATACCTCTTCATTTTTCAGTGGCGCACCTGCATCACCCTCCACACAACAAGCACCCTTGCAAGCGCTTAAATCACAAACGAATTTCCGATTGAAAATTTCCGAAGAAATAATTTTATTATCTATTTCAATTAGCATATTGTAAAGGTACACGCTATTTTAATGATTTTCATTTGCAGATTAGAAATTAATGCTTACATTTGTACCATAATTATAAAAACAGAACGAGGGGACGAAAGTCCCCTCTTTTTTTGCCAATGATTAACAAAGAAAAAGTTATAGCGCTCGTTGAAGAACGAATGGAGGAATTAAACAATGGTTTATACATTGTTGAGGTGTCAATTTCCTCTACCAATACCATCCATGTGGAGATTGATAAAATCAATGGTGGCGTTACAGTTACGGATTGTGTTTCTGTTTCGAGAAATGTTGAGCATAACCTAGACCGGGAAGAAGAAGATTTTGAATTACATGTTTCGTCTGCGGGTTTAGATAAGCCATTGCGCCATATAAACCAATATGTAAAAAATATTGGGAGGCGTATCGAAACGGTACTTAAAGATGGAAAAAAAATTGAAGGAGAATTATTAAAAATTACGGATGACGCTATGTTTATAAATGAGCAAGTGTCCAAACAGATAGAAAATAAGAAAAAGAAAATGGTGTTCGATGAAGTCCGAGAGGTCAATTTTTCGGATGTTAAGGAATCAAAAATTGTAATATCTTTTAAATGATTAGTTATGAATAGTGTTGAACTTGTTGACTCCTTTTTGGAGTTTAAGGATTTAAAAAACATCGATAAACAAACCATGCAGCACATACTAGAAGATGTGTTTAGGGCTATGTTTAAAAAGAAATTTGAAACTGATGAGCACATTGACATCATCGTTAATATTGATAAAGGGGACGTTCAAATCTTCTTAAATAAGGAAATTGTTGATGACGGCGAAGTGGAGGATCCAAACGTTGAAATAGCCTACTCAGACGCTATTAAAATCGAGCCCGATTTTGAAATAGGTGAGGAGGTGACAGAAGAATTTAAGTTCGCTGATTTTGGGAGACGCAATATCTTATCATTAAGACAGAATTTGATTTCACGTATCCTTGAACTTGAAAAAGATCATTTATATAAAAAATACAAGGAGCGTGTCGGTGAAATTGTTACCGGTGAGGTTTATCAAGTTTGGAAAAAAGAAATCCTAGTTATGGATGACGACCAAAATGAATTATTATTACCTAAATCAGAGCAAATTCCGGCTGACTTCTTTAAAAAAGGAGAAACAGTCCGTGCAGTTGTTTCTAAGGTAGATATGCGAAATAGTACTCCTGTTATTATCCTTTCAAGAACAGCCCCTGAATTTTTGGAGCGCCTATTTGAATTGGAAGTTCCGGAAGTGTTCGATGGCCTGATTACCATTAAAAAAATCGTAAGAGAGCCAGGAGAAAGAGCTAAAGTTGCTGTGGAATCCTATGATGATAGAGTTGATCCTGTTGGCGCTTGTGTTGGAATGAAAGGATCTCGTATACATGGAATCGTACGTGAGCTTCGAAATGAAAACATAGATGTTATAAACTACACATCAAACAATCAATTACTTATTCAGAGAGCACTTTCACCTGCTAAAATTTCGTCCCTTGATATTAATGAGGAAGAAAAACGGGTAAAGGTTTATTTGAAGCCAGATCAAGTATCATTGGCTATAGGTAAAGGAGGGAACAACATCAAACTTGCAGGAAAACTTTGCGGATATGAAATTGATGTCTACCGTGATGGAGAAATTGACATTGAAGATGTTGATTTAGAAGAATTTGCAGACGAAATTGATAGCTGGATTATTGATGAATTGAAGTCAATTGGATGCGATACGGCGAAAGCAGTTTTAGAAATAGGCATTGAAGATCTCGTAAAACGAACAGATTTAGAGAAAGAAACAATTGAAGAGGTGTTCCGCATCCTGAAAGCGGAATTTGAATAAATTTTAACATTATTTTTAAGAAAGAAAACTGATTTATGGCTGGAAAACCAATAAGATTAGGAAAAGCAGCAAGTGAATTGAATGTTGGGTTGCCTTCATTGGTTGAGTTTTTGGAGTCCAAGGGGGTGAAAATTGATTCAAATCCAAATACTAAATTGGACCCAGAACATTTTGATTTGTTGTGTACTGAATTTGCCGCGGATCAAAGCATGAAAGAGCAATCAAAAGGCCCTGCAATGCGTGAAAAGCGTGAATCACTTTCGTTAAAAGATGTTCGTGAAGGGGACAGAGTTGATGTAAAATCGAATTCCGAAGAGGAAGATGATGCTGACATTAATTTGGACGAAATTAAACGTCAGGTTTTTAGCACTCCGAAAGTAGCAGAACAAATTCCTGCCAAAGAAATAAAGGAGAAAGAAGAACCAATAGAATTAACTCAAGTTCCCGAAGAGAAGAAAGAGTTGTCTGTTCAAATTGTTGGAAAAATCGACCTTGATGCTATTAATCAAAAAACAAGACCTGACAAGAAAACACCTGCTCCTGAAGCGCCTAAAGAAAAGATAGAGGAAGAAATTAAAGAGGTGAGTAAAGTTGCTGAGGCACCTGTTCAAGCCGCAGAACCTCATGTGATTGAAACAATTAGAAGTGAACGAAAGGTGCTAAGCGGACCAACCGTACTAGGAAAGATCGAGTTGCCGGTTGAAAAACCGAAAACACCTTCCATTCAATCTGAATCAGCCAATAGCAAACGCAAACGCAAGCGAATTAAAAAAGTGGACACTCCACCCGCGACTCAAAGTCCATCAGGACAGGCAACATCGCCAGCATCTAAGGGAACAGGGATTGTTCAAAAAAAGGAAATTTCGGAACAAGATATCCAAAAAGAAATAAAAGATACCTTGGCTCGACTTTCTAATAAAGGAGGGAAATCAAAATCATCTAAAAATAGAAGAATTAAAAGAGATTCTTTCGCTCAAAAACGCCAAGAGGAAATGGAATTGGCAGAATTAGAGGAAAAAATCATTAAGCTTACCGAGTTTGTTACCGTTTCTGAATTGGCAAGTATGATGAGCGTTCAGCCAACACAAGTCATTTCTGTGTGTATGTCTTTGGGAATTTTCGCATCAATAAATCAACGTTTAGACGCTGAAACCATTCAAATTGTTGCTGATGAATTTGGATTTGAAACGGAATTCGTTTCTGCCGAAGTACAGGAATCAATCACAATAGTGGAAGACTTACCTGAAGAATTGCTTACTCGCCCTCCTATTATTACGGTAATGGGTCACGTCGATCATGGTAAAACATCACTTCTCGATAGAATTCGTAATGCGAACGTAACAGATGGTGAGGCAGGGGGAATTACCCAGCATATTGGAGCATATTCTCTGCTGTTAAAGGATAATCGTAGATTAACCTTCCTTGATACACCTGGCCACGAAGCTTTTACAGCGATGAGAGCAAGGGGTGCTCAAGTGACAGACGTGGCAATTATTCTTGTAGCGGCAGACGATGATGTTATGCCTCAAACGAAAGAAGCTATTTCCCACGCTCAAGCAGCAAATGTCCCTATGATCTTTGCGATTAATAAAATTGATAAAGCGGGTTCTAATCCAGATAAAATTAGAGAGCAATTGTCTCAGATGAATATCTTGGTAGAAGATTGGGGAGGAAAATACCAATGCCAGGAAATTTCTGCTCGACAAAATTTAAACATAGAAGAATTATTAGACAAGGTATTACTCGAAGCAGATATACTCGAATTAAAGGCCAACCCAAATAAAAATGCCATCGGTACAGTAATCGAATCTTCTCTTGATAAAGGAAAGGGTTATGTTACTAATATGCTTGTTCAAGCAGGTACCATGAAAATTGGAGACGCTATTTTAGTGGGGCGTCATTTTGGAAAAGTGAGGGCGATGCAAGATGAGCACGGAAATTCTATTTCTGAAGCAGGTCCATCGCAACCAGTATCCGTACTCGGAATCAATGGTGCACCTAGCGCAGGAGATAAATTCAATGTGCTTGATGATGAAAAAGAAGCAAAGACAATTGCCACTAAACGCGAGCAGCTATTCCGTGAACAAGGTCTTAGAACAACAAAACACATTACGCTTGACGAAATTGGGCGACGTTTGGCAATTGGTGATTTTAAGGAACTCAACATTATTGTTAAAGGTGACGTGGATGGTTCAATTGAAGCTTTATCGGATGCCTTGATTAACTTATCAACGGAAGAAATTCAAGTAAATATAATTCACAAAGGGGTTGGTGCAATCACTGAAGCCGATGTTAATTTAGCCTCTGCCTCTGATGCGATTATTATTGGTTTCCAAGTGAGACCGTCTATTGGCGCAAGAAAGTTAGCTGAAACGGAACAAATTGATATCAGGCTTTATTCTATTATTTATAAAGCAATTGAGGAAATCAAATCAGCCATGGAGGGAATGTTGTCTCCTGATATTGAAGAAAAAATATTGGGCTCTGCAGAAATTAGGGAAACATTTGACATTACCAAAGTCGGAACTATCGCAGGATGTTATGTGCTTGATGGAAGTATAAAAAGAACGTCTAAGGTACGTGTGATTCGCGATGGAATTGTCATTCACTCCGGTGTACTTGGCTCTTTAAAACGATTCAAAGACGATGTCAAAGAAGTTAAAAATAATTATGAATGTGGCTTAAATATTGATAAATTTGATGCTATTCAAATTGGCGATGTCGTAGAGGCATACGAAGAAGTAGAAGTGGCAAGAAAACTATAAAAGAAACAACAGTTGTAATAATATAGTAAAAACAAAAAAAAATAGAAATTATGTTTACATTAGGAGTTGTCGGTCCGGGTCAAATAATTGTAGTATTAGTTATAGTGTTACTTTTCTTTGGTGGTAAAAAAATTCCGGAGTTAATGAAAGGTTTAGGTCAGGGAGTTAAAGAGTTTAAGGATGCATCGAAAGGGGATGAAAAACAGGCCGAAGTCACAGAAAACCCAACGGATAGTAACCTAGAGCAAAAATAATTTATGCAAGGTTCAATCGATGATGTCAGGTTGAGAATTCAGTCTGGTGAAACGGTTATTTCAATCGTTGAACAATAC
>JBILCD010000213.1:0-4149 GCA_044353285.1 Crocinitomicaceae bacterium
AAGTCATTAAAGGAAATGTCTACATTGTTATACCGAAAACTTAATACAGCAAAATAGATAGCAAATAGATAAACACTTTGACTCACTAATTTCAACCAAGTAAGTCGTCGACCTTCAATACTTATATTAGACTTTTTAAGGGAATTTTTTAAAAAACGATGAAAAACCCTACGAAGAACGAATGCTGAAAAAAATATGAGCGACAAGAAAACTATATTCCAAAAACAAATTTGAAATGGCCCTAAATTAAAAATCGTTTTATTCAGCATACTACCTTAAAATTATGCGGCCTAAATGACCAGTTATTTCTTTTTTAACACGTTCATACGCCATTTGCTCTGCTAACATATCCATTAATTCGTCGTGAGATATACTAGCGTCTTTCATTTTTGTTTGAAGCGACAAAATATGCTCATTGACTTTATTATATTTAAAATTATACAGCAAATTGGAAACTGTATGAAAAAGCCCCATTTCTTCTGTTTTAGTAAAGATATTAAATTTCAAAATCCAATTTGGACTTAATTCAGATTCGAACGTCTCGAGATTACTGATAAACTTTATCAATTCCTGGTCTTCCAAATGCTGAAAATAAGCCATTGAGTATATCGTTTGTTCATTTAAACCCTCAACAAAAACAGTATGAATTTTATGACAAAGAGGGTGTCGAAAAGACAATTCATCATTTGTCAACTCCTGGCAAATCATTTCTACAACTGAAACTTTCTGTGGCCTTAGTTCATCACCTTGAATAGTTTCAATTTCGTTAGTTCCAAATTGCAACATGATTCGGATTAACTCGAATTCATAGGTTAATTCTTCTTTGGGTTGGGTTGGAAGTATACTAACATTATCGTTGGTAACTTTTACATCACGAATGATAGGTTCATTTAGCTCATTAGCCAAACTATTTTTACGCAAGCGGATTAATTCGTTGCTCACCATGTTTTCGTCCATTTCAAATTGAGTCGACAATTCTTTTGCATAAACACTTCTTGTAATATGATCAGGAATCAACGAAACCGTTTGAATAATTTCTTTAATCAATTTAGCTTTTTGTAAGGGGTCATTTTCGCCTTCTCCTAATAAAATGGAGGCCTTGAATGAAATAAAATCCTTCTTATTTACTTTTATAAAGTCAATAGTCTCCTCGGTAGTATGCCCCTTTGCAAACGAATCAGGATCTTCACCATTTGGAAACAAAATTACTTTCACATTCATCCCTTCTTCCAGAATTAAATCTATGCCGCGAAATGACGCTTTAATTCCAGCCGCATCGCCATCAAAAAGGATTGTGATATTTTTGGTATACCGAGAAATTAATTTTATTTGTTCTTTCGTCAAGGAAGTACCGGAGGATGAAACAACGTTTTGTATTCCTGATTGATGCATCCCTATCACATCAGTATACCCTTCGCACAATAAACATTCATCGTACTTAATAATATCACCTTTCGCAAAAAATAATCCGTATAAGATTTGACTTTTATTATAAACTATACTATCAGGCGAATTAAAGTACTTGGCAATTTTCTTATCATTTTGTAGGGTGCGGCCACCAAATCCTAAGACACGTCCTGAAATACTATGTATGGGAAACATTACTCTACCTCGAAAAAAATCAAAATATCGATCATCTTTTGATTTAGTTAAACCAACAGTTTCTAGATAGGCTTGTTTATAACCCTTTTCAATCGCAGTTTTAGTAAAATCATCAGCTTTATTTAAACAATACCCTAACTGAAATTTCTCAATAATATCTCTTCGAAAACCTCTTTCTTCAAAATAGCTTAAACCAATCGCTTGGCCTTCATCGGATGATAATAAGGCATTGGCAAAGTGTTGTTTAGCGAATTCATTAATAATAAACAAACTATCTTTTTCCGTATTTAGCGCCAATTCATCTGCGGAAGGACCAGTATCATTTGGGATTTCAATTCCATATTTTTCGGCCAACCACCTCAATGCTTCTGGATAAGAATAATGTTCTTTCTCCATAAGAAAAGAAACAACCGAACCCCCTTTACCTGTTGAAAAACATTTAAAAATTTGCTTTGCTGGCGAAACGACAAACGAAGCGGTTTTTTCATCAGTGAAAGGACTTAAACCTTTTAAATTAGATCCCGCACGCTTTAACTGAACAAATTCCCCAATTACCTCCTCAATGCGAGAAGTTTGCATAATTTCCTCAATAATAAAGCTTGGAATTTTACTCACTTATCATAATTTTTTTCTTTCGTAATCTTTCCATTCTGATCATAGGTTGTCCATAAACCAACAATCGTATCATTTCTATATTCGCCTCTATAATGCATTCTTCCATTTGGGTATTTAACCACCGTAAATCCATCTTTTAAACCATTTGTATAAAAAGTAATAGATAATTCGTCTCCTTTTTCCGAGTAGAAAACCCATTTCCCATCCCTTCTTGATTTTTCATCCTGTGCCCCTTGAAATTTTTTATTTTTCTTGCCCGGATAATATTCGGTATAAATACCGTCTTTAATTTCCACTAAATTTTCTTTTTTTGCTATTTTATCTACCTGCTTATCTTTACAAGATACTAGCAAGGAAAACAAGATAAAAGCACCAATTAAAACTTTCATTTTTCTCTATTCATTGTGAAATGCACTAAACCAATTAGCGAATTTTTCGCATCAGATTCAGGGATTTCCGTTAATAATTCAATGGCTTTTTTGCCATACTCCATCATTTTTTCGTGAGCGTATTCAATACCTCCCGATTGCAAAACTAACTGAACAGCGCGATTAATAGAATTTTGCTCTTCATTTTTATTCCTTACTATGTCTAATAATTCTTTCTTGTTTTCTTTCGTGCTATGGTTAATAGCGTATATTAATGGTAATGTCATCTTTTGTTCTCTAATGTCAATTCCGGTTGGTTTTCCAATTTTATCTGGAGAACCATAATCAAATATATCATCTTTAATCTGAAATGCGATACCGACTAATTCACCAAAGTTGAACATCAGTTGAGAATACGAGTTAGCACCAACACTTAAGGCACCAGACTCACAACAAGTTGAAATAAGAGATGCTGTCTTTTTTTTTATTACCTCAAAATAGATATCCTCTGTAATATCTAAATGCCTCGCTTTTTCAATTTGAAGCAATTCACCTTCCGACATTTCCCTAACCGAACGGGCAACAATCTTCAATAAATCGGTATTTTCTTTTTCCAACGAAAGCAATAAAATTCTCGAAAGCATATAATCACCAACCAGCACCGCAATTTTATTTTTCCAAAGCGCATTAATCGAAAAATACCCCCTTCGTTCATTGGCATCATCCACGACATCATCATGCACTAAGGTTGCTGTATGAAGCAATTCCACCAAAACGGCTGCATCAAATGTCTTTTCATTAAGCTCTCCCAACATTTTAGCAGAAAGAAAAACAAACATGGGCCGCATCTGCTTTCCTTTACGTTTCACAACATAGTTCGTGATTTTATCTAGCAATGGTACTTTTGAGTGCATTGTTTCTTTAAAATGCTTCTCAAAAAGAGTCATTTCATTCTTAATGGGAGAAATTATTTGATCAACGGAATTCATATAACAAAAATACTATTTAGAATGAAGGAAACTCATGAGTTAAAACATCTTTTCCCTTTTTAACAAATATTGAATGAGCACAGGATGGTATCCCTCATTAATATCGGCCTCAACAAAATCAATTCGATAATCTGCACATCTAAGTTTTACCTCATTCATATATTTACGAATTCCCTCAACGTATTTCTCACGAATTTCAGTAGGTTGCACTTTAATTTTCTCTCCCGTTTCCATATCGATTAATTGATATGGCCGGTTATCCAATTTAAGGTCTAATTCCATTTTTGAATCGGTCACATGAAAAATTACTATTTCATGCTTATTGTGTTTTAAATGATTTAAGGCTTGAAATAATTCATCTACACTATCGCTATTCCCTAGCAAATCAGTGAAAAGAACTATTAAACTTCTTTTATGTGTAAGTTCTGCAACATCATGTAATATTGAAATGGTGTTGGTTGTCGTTTTTAATTTTTCATCATAATTACGATACCATTTTTCCATTTCTGCATATAAAAAACGATGGTGCGCAGGACTAGATTTCGCCTTGGAATTGACATGAATATCGTCTGAGA
>JBILCD010000214.1:0-4141 GCA_044353285.1 Crocinitomicaceae bacterium
TCTCAGTGAATAGCTCTCAAAATGCAAATGTTTATGCATGGGATTTCGGTGATGGGACTACCGCTAGCAGTGAGTTGCCAAGCCATACTTATTCTTTGCCAGGAACCTACTCCGTAACACTTGTAGCTTCCAACGACAATTGCAGCGATACCATGGTTTATGAGGTAAACCCTGATAATGCAGGACTTTCAGATGACCTTATGTCTTTAGTTAATTTAAACCTCTATCCCAATCCAACGAATGAAAACAGTACTTTACTTATTGATAATAAAGTAGACTTAAGCTCACTTTCAATTCAAATTAATGATTTAACAGGAAGGTTAGTGTATTTGAAATCACTTAATTCCTTAGGCGCAGGGTTACATTACTTCGAATTACCAGTCGCTTCGTTTGATTCAGGACAATACATGCTTACTCTACTTGATGCAAATGCATCAGTTAAAAAAGTATTGAAACTTGTAAAAAGTAATTAGTAGAGTGGAAGTTTTGCCAATCAGACGCAAAATAACCAGATTCCCCATTGCTAAGACCGTAAATAACATTGTTTTTTACGACATAAAACGAGAACGAACTGGAAGGATTTAAATTCATTATGATCTGGGAGTCGGTTCAATCATGAATGATTTCACGCTATAATTAGTCGTAAAATTCATTTTGAGGCTCTAAGTCAGCTAAACTAATCCAGCCACTTGTGAGTTTTCCATTACTGCTATTATAGAAATTAATATATCCAAATCCATTTTGAGTTTTAGTAAGACTTCCGCTATCATATTGAACTAAATATGATTTTTTTCTTGTTGAGTAATCTGGTTCAGTATGAAAAAAAGTTTTACTAACCTTCACAGTCGCGTATGCGGCATATTCAAACTCCTTCTCAAGTTTGCGTATAGCCCTTTGCTTTTCTTGTTCTTTAGATTTTAATAGTTCTAATTTTTCAAGTTCTATTTCTTGTTTTTCTTTTTCAAGTCGCTGACGTTCTTCAGTCATCATTTTTTTATCATTTTCTATTTTTCTTGTATCCTCTTTATGAGTTGAATTTTCAGCAGTAGATGTATTGTTATCCTTACAAGAAGCTAAGGCATAAAAGAAAAGAAGTAAAAATGATACTTTGATTAAGGAATTTTTCATACTATTTTTTTTGTAAATATAATTATGTTTAATCTATTAGCCTAAAAAGTGATAGTTTAAATGATAAAATTTGATATGATTTGAAAGGTACTAATTATGCTATTAATTTAAACTAGAAACTTCAATGATTTTATTATTGTTGTCTAAAACAAACCTTAAGTTGTCATATTTACTTTTTACTTCCGAAGGATTTGAATTCTTACTCCACTCGTAATTAATTTTTACAAAAAACTCATTTCCATTAATCCGATCAATGTTTATGAAACTGTTTTTTGAATACGGTGTGGTATTCCAAGCTTTTTGATATACGTTTTCCAAGCTTGAGTATGAGGGGTTATTGTGACCAAAATACCGCCTTAGGGAGGGAGAATAAAAACTATATATGTATGAAAAATCTCTTGAGTTTTCAGCACTTAAAAAATTTGTAATAACAAAACTAGCATTATCGATATTAACATATTGTGATGAGCTCGTTCTGTTTCTTTCATCCATTTTATTTTGATCGGCTTTTCTAGCAACTTCATTTTCGATCTTACTATTTTGATCTAAAAGCTTAGCAGTATTAATATCTTCTAATACTTTATTGCGTTCTTTTAATCTATTATTTTCTTCCAAGGCTCGTTTTCTTGCCTCTAACAAGATTTCTTTTTCTTCGCTGCTTATTGTTTTCTTATCGCTATTGCATGAAGAAACTATTAAAATGATAAAAATCGATAATAGTAGAATTACTTTACTTTTCATGGGTTAATTTTTTGTAAATATAGCAATTGTTTAATTAAAAATCACTTCATCACTTAACTCTCGCACCATCTTAAAAAGTTCATTTTTAAATGTTTGTGGATCATACGTTCCTTTTTCAATTAATCGAAGTTTATGTTCCCATTGTCCGGTGAGCTCTGGGCTTTTTAGTAAATCACTTTTAATGGTATCAATTAAGGTCATGCCTGTTTCTGTGGCGATTAGATTTTTCTTTTTCTTTTCAATGTATTTTCGTTTGAAAAGCGTTTCGATAATATTGGCACGTGTTGATGGCCTACCAATTCCGTTTTCTTTCATTAATTCTCTCATGTCCTCATTTTCCACCAATTTCCCAGCGGTTTCCATGGCACGCAACAAGGTCGCTTCCGTGTAGTATTTTGGAGGACTTGTTTTCCCTTTATGTACCTCAGGGGTGTGGTCACCGCTTTCACCCTTTTCAAAAATAGGGAGGATTTTTTCTTCGGCTTCTTTGGGTTCTTTTTTTAATTCTTTGGCCTCCGCTTCGTCGATTTTTTCTTCTTTTAAATCATCGTATACTTCTCGCCATCCCTTGGAAATAATTTGCTTTCCGGTGGCTTTAAAGACCAAAGCATCTACTTTTCCCAATACCGTAGTGTTCGATACCTTACACTCAGGATAAAAAACAGCAATAAAACGACGACAGATTAAATCGTAAATTTTCTGCTCATCCATAGAAATGCCTGAAGGGACGATTCCGGTTGGAATAATGGCGTGGTGATCAGTTATTTTTTTATCGTCGAAAATCGTTTTTGATTTTGGAATGGATTTCTGAAGTAAAACTTCTGTAAATCGCTGGTATTCCTTTAGATTTCCTAAAATACCCGGAATTTTTGGGTGTAAATCTTCCGAGAGGTAAGTAGTATCAACCCTTGGGTAAGTCACTAATTTTTTCTCGTATAAACTTTGAATTAGATTAAGTGTTTGTTCAGCGCCAAAACCAAATCGTTTGTTACCATCCACTTGGAGGGAAGTTAAATCATACAAGCGTGGATTCCCTTCTTTCGCTTCTTTCTGTTCGAAAGAAGTAACTTCAAAGGGTTTATTTAGGAGATATTCTAGTCCTTTTTGGGCTTTGTCTACAGATTTTAGGCGGTCAATTTGACATAAAAATTCCGTGTCGCGATACGTGGTTTTTAGTTCCCAATATTCTTCCGAATTAAACGCATTGATTTCTTTTTGACGGTTTACAATCATTGCTAGAGTAGGTGTTTGAACGCGTCCAACCGATAAGACCAACTTATCTTTTCCGTATTTTTTAGTGTATAATCTGGTTCCGTTTATACCGAGCATCCAATCACCCACAGCGCGCGAGTTTCCTGCAGCGAATAAATTGTCAAAATCTTTTGAATCTTTGAGTTTACTGAATCCAGCTTTGATGGCCTCCTCGGTTAAGGAAGAAATCCAAAGTCGTTTGATGGGAACCTTGCATTGTGCTTTTAAGAGAACCCACCTCTGAATCAATTCTCCTTCTTGCCCAGCATCCCCACAATTAATCACTTCAGATGCCTTTGCAACCAATGTTTTGATGGTTTGGAATTGTTTTTCAACTCCTTTATCTCCTTTTATCTTTATGCCAAATTGCGGTGGAATAATGGGAAGATCTTCTAATTTCCAATATTTCCAAAGTGGATTGTAATCTTCAGGATCTTTTAAAGAGCAAAGATGACCAAAGGTCCAAGTTACACAATATCCATTGCCCTCAAAATACCCATCATGTCGTGTTTTTGCGCCTAGAATTTCCGCCAAATCTTTGGCTACACTGGGTTTTTCGGCGATACAGAGTTTCATTTCACAGGAAAGTAAATAACATTGAATTGGGAAGTTTGCATGCAATAATCTAATTTATGATGGATCAACTATTTATTAGCCTCTGCCTTGCTATATTCAAGAAGACCTTTTTCCAACCATGCTTTAAAATCTGTTGCGTTGCCGTGGTGTTCATAGTCTGCTGGTCCAATGTCTAAATCTTCTCCCTTAGGGCCTAATATTCGATAATAAGGCATTGTATTACTTTTGTATCGACTAGTTTGCAAATAGCTCCATTTTTCGCCAACTTGAGTTATTTTCGTTTTTTTACCCGGCGCATATTCTAATTCCTTGTGTTCTGAAGCAGGCAGGGCTGTTTTTTCATCCATGTATAAAGAAACAATAACCATTTTATCACGCAGTATTTCAAGGATTCCTGGCTCACCCCAAACCTTTTCCTCCATTTTTCGACAGTTGTTACATGCAT
>JBILCD010000215.1:0-4139 GCA_044353285.1 Crocinitomicaceae bacterium
GCTGGCTAAAATCAAAGCTGATTTAATAGGAATCTTAATCCCTAGAGTAAAAGCTAAATACCCTCAATATGTTCATTTATTCAATGATCAAATCACTTATCATATTAATCCAACGGGAAAATTTGTGATAGGTGGACCGCATGGTGATACTGGATTAACAGGCAGAAAAATTATTGTGGATACCTACGGTGGTAAAGGTGGTCATGGTGGTGGTGCTTTCTCTGGTAAAGACCCTTCTAAAGTAGATAGATCTGCTGCTTATGCAACACGCCATATTGCTAAGAATTTAGTGGCCGCTGGGTTGTGTGACGAGGTACTTGTTCAAGTGTCTTATGCTATCGGCGTGGCAAAGCCAACTTCAATTAATGTTAATTCATATGGAACGGCTAAGGTAAATCTTACCGACGGCGAAATTAGTAAAATAGTGGAAACTATTTTTGACATGCGCCCTTACTTTATTGAACAACGATTAAAATTAAGGAATCCAATATATTTGGAAACGGCTGCTTATGGCCACATGGGTAGAAAACCGGAAACAGTTAGTAAAACCTTTACGCCTCCAAATGGCTCACCAATAGCAGTGTCAGTGGAGCTCTTTACTTGGGAGAAACTTGACTTTGTGGATAAGGTTAAAGCGGCATTTAGTCTATAATTCTTGGCGAGTCCCTTTAGAACCATTTGGCCGACGGATGATCGGTTTGTGGAAGTCATTGACCAACGCTTTTTACCTCACGAATGGGTTGTGGTAAAACTACATACTTATCGAGAAGCCGAAACCGCTATTAAAGAGATGGTGGTGCGTGGAGCACCACTTATTGGAGCTACAGCAGCCTATGGAATATACTTGGCCGCAAGAGAATGTATTGAAAAGAATCTTAACGCTTCTTTCATGGATCAAGCTTTCGAGGACATGGCGAAGTCGCGGCCTACCGCAGTGAATTTATTTTGGGCTTTGAATCGGATGAAATTAAAACTCAAGGATTCGCTTGATTTGGTCGCAGACGCTTGGGAAGAGGCACAAGCCATTGTCGAAGAAGACATAGAAACTTGTCGTATGATTGGAGTGCACGGTTTACCACTCATTGAAGCTATTTCTTCGAAAAAGCCAGGAGAACGCGTAAATATCCTTACTCACTGTAACGCTGGCATGCTCGGATGTGTAGAGTGGGGTACAGTCACCTCGCCAATTTATCAAGCCAAGCAAAAAGGCATTGACGTACACGTTTATGTTGATGAAACTCGTCCGAGAAACCAAGGTGCAAATCTCACGTCGTATGAACTTACGCGCCATGACATACCTCACACCTTGATTGTGGATAATGCAGGAGGACATTTGATGCAGCATGGCATGGTAGATTTAGTAATTGTTGGCACTGATCGTACTACGCGCCAAGGTGATGTGGCAAATAAAATCGGAACGTATTTAAAAGCTTTAGCTGCATACGATAATCAAATCCCATTTTATGTGGCCTTGCCATCTACTACGCTGGATTTAAAAATAAAAGATGGTTTGAGTGAGATTCCTATTGAGGAACGAGACCAAAACGAAGTGAAATACGTAATTGGTAAAAACTCTTCTGGGAAAATCGAATCCGTTTTAATTTGTCCTGAAACAACTCAAGCGGTGAATCATGGTTTTGATGTTACACCTGCGCGTTTGGTCACAGGCCTTATCACAGAGCGAGGACTTTGCGCGCCTAATGAAGGGGCAATTCTATCTATGTTTGGAGACTTGGCTTAATCCTTTTCCTCAATTTCATTCGATTTAAAAGCAGAAGGCAATAGATCGGGCACTAATTTTAAAATTAAAGGCAGTAAAAGTGAACCGCCAGGGATTAAAAAAATAGCCAGTGAAGGCATCGTTTTTAGTATGTCTTTGAATTGTGTTTTAACAATTTCCTTCTCTTTGATTGTAAGTTCAGTATGCATCGACTTTTTAACCAAAGCAAGTAATTCCTTACTTTCTTTTACTTCTTCAAGAAATTTGTCTTTGTTCCGGCCTAATATTTTTAAGTAGCGTTTTGAAAGATTCGAATACACCATTTTAGATTCCGAACTCGTAGTTAGCAACTCTATTGAAGGCGTATATTGCATAATAAATGCCTTGCATTGAGATATTGAAGACTCTCGCTCTGCTTGATTTAATCCTAACATGGCTCCTAATTCCAAGTGAAACGCATGTTCTTTAATATACCTTTGGTTTGTTGTCTCTAACATAAATGTGGCAACATCAAACACATAATAACTCAATAATGTATTGTCCCTTTGAAAATAACAATCACTTAATTTTATTTCATTATTCTTAATTAATTCATTTATTATTGTTTCATTTTGTTCCGATATACCTGCAGAGGAGATAAAATAACTAATTAGTTTATAGTCTATTTCGTCTATTTTATCATCGACTTTCGCTGCAAATACAATGGCTTGTAAAATTTGTAGTGCATACGATTCAGAATGATTTTCAAATCCTTTTGATTTCCCCCTGAGGTAAGCACTAAACATGATTACATCTAGATAAACAAAGCTATTCGATAGGTAATTTAACCAAAAATTACTTTCCTTAAGACTGCTTTTTATTTTGATGCGTTTTGAAAATAATCGTTCCAGTGCATTTTTCGGCTTGTCTGAATAAAACACCGATAACCATGGATAAATATTAGTTACTTTGTCTGGCGTGTAAAAACGGCATAAACAAGCGATGAATTCATTTTCGTTGAATGGTTTCTGCGATTCTTGGATGTAAACAATGATCAAGGCTTCGAATAATAAGACCTTTAATTTCTCTTCTTGCGTTAAATCAAATTTCATCTCTTCAGAAAAAATAAGCCGAGTTGGAGATCCAAATGTTAATCCGGTATGATTGGCAAAAAAGTGGAGAATTTCATCGTTTTTTTCATCAGAGCCCCCCTTGAAATGCGTTGAATCAGCAATGATTATTTCACCACTATCTACGTAGGTAAAGTATTTTGCAATCCAGTTTTTAGCGCTCGGTGAAAACATTTTATAGTTATAATTTACCTGCTAAGGTAAAGGCTTTTTTATTGGTAAAAAAAACACTGCCATCTATTGCAAAGGCTTCAAAAAGTAAAACATACACACCAATACTGGCTTTGAAATTTGTGTCTGTTACGCCATCCCAAGAAAAAGTGCCGCTCGTTCCTAAATATTCATTACTCATTAATGCACGCACTATTCGCCCTCGATCATCAAATATGGTGGCTTTTCCTAACATACCCTCTTTCGTCATGTTGTAAGAAACCTGAAGTACGTCCTCAAAACCGTCATTGTCTGGTGAAAAAACATCGTTCGTTAAATTTATTTCACCGTTGATTAAGGCAGGCAGATATTGGGAATTAATTCTTCCAGGTGTTCCGAAATCTACTGATTCAGCAGCAGAATGCCAATTGTATGCACTCGATGATGGCCCATTAGGATCAATCCGTTCCAATGAAACGCCGTCCACATCATCTAACAATTTAAATTGCCAAGAATTGTAGTACGAAACGGAATCTATCACTTGGTAATTGCTTATTAAGTATACCTGCCCAGAATCATTGTTGTAACTTGGCAATTCACTGTAAACAAAAGTTCCTGCTACGCTAAAGGGATAATTTTGCTTGACAAATGCGGAGTCTTTTCCAATTACCGCATATCCGCCAGGTTTTAGGATGAAATCCTGAGGGATAATTTTATTGTTATCGATGGTATCATTGTCAAAATTCGCTAATTCCATGTTTTTCAAATTAAACATTTTCTGCGAATTGTTATATAATTCGATCCAATCGTATCCACCATTTAACGGATTTTGAAGAATCTCATTAATGATAATATCTCCTTTTTGAGGCATTTCAGTTAATACAAATTCTCCTGAAAGATTGGCTGTGTTCATCCAGCAATCAGCAACGGGAGCAATCGTAATGTTATAAATTACGGAGCTTTGTAAATTTTCAATAAACTGAAGGGTTAATTGAGTTGGATGATTTCCACTGATGTAACTATTTTGGATGGTCAGTGGCGAAACGGTTTGGATAATGGCATTCGCAAGACTTGTAGAATCCATTCCCTCGTCGAAATATACAGTAACATAATTGGGTGCTAAGGCAATTAGCTGTGTAATGTTTGGTGAATCCGTATCA
>JBILCD010000216.1:0-4111 GCA_044353285.1 Crocinitomicaceae bacterium
TTTCTTTATTCGGCGAACAAACAAATACGGACAAGCTTAATTTCAGTAATTTTTAGTGTATTTTTCTGCTGAAATTCTTAACTTTGTTGCTATAATTAGTCATAAATTAGGATGGATAAGGTTTCATATTTGGGTAATGCTGATGTTAATGCAATAGAATTCCTTTATAATCAGTATTGTTTAGATCCAGAAAGTATCGATGAAGGATGGAAAAAGTTTTTCGAGGGCTTCGAATTTGCTAAAACAGTTTTTGATAGTGAGGGATCCATTCCAGAAAACTTTCAAAAAGAATTTAAGGTCCTTAATCTAATTAATGGATATAGAACGCGTGGGCATCTTTTCACGAAAACGAATCCGGTTAGGGAAAGGAGGCAATATTTGCCAACATTGGCTATTGAAAATTTTGGATTAAAAGAGTCGGATTTAGTAGAAAAATTTCAAGCGGGGAATGAACTCGGTTTGGGAATTGCCACCCTCCAAAACATTATTAAACATTTAGAATTATCTTATTGCCTATCAATTGGTGTTGAATTTATGTACATCAGAACACCAAAAAGATTGGAGTGGCTTAAGGCTAAGATGGAAGTAGTAAACAAGCCAGTTTTTTCAAAAGAAAAGAAATTGGGTATTTTTAGTAACCTAAACCAGGCAACAAGTTTTGAGCGTTTTCTAGGCAAGAAATTTGTCGGTCAAAAACGCTTTTCTATTGAAGGGGGTGAGGCATTAATCCCAGCTTTAAACACATTAATTAATAAAGGTTCAGACCTAGGTTTGAGTTATTTTGTCATGGGAATGGCGCACCGTGGAAGATTAAATACCTTGGTCAATATTTTTCAAAAACGACCAAGGGACATATTTTCAGAGTTTGAAGGTAAAGAATTTGATTTTGAATCAACATTTGATGGAGATGTAAAATATCACCAAGGGTTTTCAACGAAAATTGTCTTGTCCAATGGAAACGAAATTGGTGTTACGCTTTCCCCTAATCCGTCGCATCTTGAAGCGGTGAATACAGTAGTTGAAGGTATTGCAAGAGCTAAAATTGATTTCCTTTTTGAAGATGAATCTAAGGTTTGTCCGGTTCTTATTCATGGTGATGCTGCTATTGCAGGCCAAGGGATTGTTTATGAAACAATTCAAATGGCACACTTAGATGGTTATAAAGTGGGAGGAACGATTCATATTGTTGTCAATAATCAAGTCGGTTTTACGACAAATTATCTTGATGGCCGATCGTCAACCTATTGTACGGATGTCGCAAAAACAACCCGCTGTCCAGTATTTCATGTCAATGGCGATGATGTTGAAGCGGTAGTTCAGGCTATGGAAATCGCGGTAGAATACCGACAAGAGTTTAAAAGAGACATTTTTATCGATTTGTTGTGTTATAGAAAATATGGTCATAACGAAGGTGATGAGCCTAAATTTACGCAACCATCGCTTTACAATTTAATAGCAACGCACCCGAATCCAAAGGATATTTATTTTGAGCAACTCCATATTGAAGGGGTTATAAATGAAGCGGATGCAAATGCGATGGAAGAAAATTTCGCTGAATTTTTAGAAACTGAATTTATTGAGGCTAGAAAAAATGAAAAGGCTTTAGTATATGATTTCTTAAGCGAAACATGGGCAGGATTTAGACATGGTTTAGCCAAAGACTTTGAAAAATCACCTGCTACGTCGGTGCCTCTTGAAAAATTAATGGAACTTGGAAAAAAACTTTCATCGCTTCCGGAAGGCAGAAAATACTTTAAGAAAATTGCGAAAATATTCGATGATAGAGCGAACGCTTATTTAAATGACAAAGTAGATTGGGGCTCGGCGGAAATGTTAGCGTATGCTTCTTTGCTCGCTGAAGGTCACCCTGTTCGGATTTCTGGGCAGGACGTCGAAAGGGGAACCTTTTCTCATCGTCATGCCGTTGTTATTACCGAAGATACTGAAGAGGAAATTGTAACGCTAAATTTATTAGACGAAAATCAAGCAAATTTCACCATCTATAATTCCCTTTTGTCCGAATATGGTGTACTCGGTTTTGAATATGGGTATTCTCTTGCAACTCCGAATTGCCTCACCATTTGGGAAGCACAATTTGGTGATTTTTTCAACGGTGCTCAAATAATGATCGATCAATTTATTACTGCAGGTGAAGACAAATGGGCCACTCAAAGTGGTTTAGTTTTGCTTTTACCTCACGGTTATGAAGGCCAAGGAGCGGAACATTCAAGCGGAAGAATGGAGCGATTTTTACAGCAGGCAGCAGATTTGAATATACAGGTTGTAAACACGTCTACACCAGCAAATCATTTTCATGTCTTGAGAAGACAATTGAAAAGAGATTTTAGAAAGCCTCTCATAGTTTTTTCTCCAAAAGCATTATTGCGCCATCCTGATGCCACCTCAACTATGGATCAGATCGCAAATGGTAGTTTTCAAGAAGTTATCGATGATGCGGATGCCACAACAAAATCAGTAGATACCCTTGTTCTTTGCTCGGGAAAATTTTATTATGAGGCGAAAGCTAAAGCACGCGAATTAAATTCTACAAATATGGCATTTGTTCGCGTTGAACAATTATATCCTTTACCAAAAAAGCAATTAAACGAGATCGTAAAAAAATACAAGGCTAAAAAAGTCCTTTGGGCGCAAGAAGAACCTGAAAATATGGGCGCTTGGTCGTATATGGCCATGAATTTTAACGAAGTAAATTTAATTGGGATATGTAGACCCGCATCTGCAGCATCAGCCGAGGGGTCAAAAAAATTACACGAAAAAAGATTAGATCATTTATATGAACGTTTGTTTTCCTATTCAAAAGGCAAATAAAATAAACTGTAAAATCATGGCAAAATTAGAAATGAAAGTCCCTTCTCCAGGAGAGTCAATATCCGAAGTTGAAATTGCAACTTGGTTAGTAGCAGATGGCGATTACGTAACGAAAGATCAAGCAATTGCGGAAGTAGACTCAGATAAAGCTACATTGGAATTGCCCGCAGAGGAATCAGGGACAATTACCATAATGGCAGCTGAAGGAGATGTTGTGAAAGTAGGCCAGGTTGTTTGTATCATTGATACATCGGCCACTAAGCCAAAGGGCATTGATGTGGTGATTAAAGAGGAAAATAACGCAAGTTCGATAGTTGTGAAAGAACCGGTAGTGCCAAATCCGGATCCCATTGCACCAAATAATTCGTATGCCGCGGGAAGTGCTTCACCTGCCGCTTCAAAATTAATGGCTGAAAATAAGCTAACAGCTTCTCAAATTATGCCGTCAGGCAAGGATGGGAGAATTACAAAGCAGGATGTCAATAATGCTCTTTCAAATGGATTCAATGCTGCGGAACTTTCCGGTTGGGGAGGAACAAGGGAAAAGTCTAGCGTGAAAATGTCGATGCTTCGAAGAAAAATTTCGGAGCGATTGGTGGCTGTGAAAAATGAAACCGCTATGTTGACTACTTTCAACGAGATTGACATGAAGCCTATCATGGATTTAAGGGCTAAATATAAAGATGCCTTTGCCAAGAAATACGATGTTAACCTTGGTTTCATGTCATTTTTTACAAAAGCGGTTACTGAAGCGCTTTATATCTTTCCCGCTGTTAATGGGCAAATTGATAATACAGATATGATTATTCATCAGTATGCTGATATTGGTATTGCCGTTTCTTCACCTAAAGGGTTGATGGTCCCAATTATTCGGAATGCAGAACAAATGTCGCTGGCGGAAATTGAACGAGAAATCAAACGATTAGCTATTAAAGCTAGAGATGGGAAAATAACACCCGATGAAATGACTGGAGGAACTTTTACCATTACAAATGGTGGTGTTTTTGGATCAATGTTGTCAACCCCAATTATTAATCCGCCACAAGCGGCGATTCTTGGAATGCATAATATTGTTGATCGCCCTGTAGCAATTAATGGAAAGGTCGAGATTAGACCGATAATGTATGTTGCATTGTCTTATGATCACCGAATTATTGATGGGAAAGAATCAGTTGGCTTTCTTGTGAAGGTGAAGGAAATGTTGGAAAATCCTGAAAGAATGCTATTTGGAGCTAAAGATATTAATCAAGTTCTTTTGGGTTTGTAAAACCAACTTTAATCA
>JBILCD010000217.1:0-4106 GCA_044353285.1 Crocinitomicaceae bacterium
ATTCCTACTTATATTACTTTTGTATAAATTAATTTAAATGGAATTCATCGATCCCCTTTTGGATAAATACGTTTGCGAGCATACTGCAAATGAAAGTGACTTGTTAAAGAAAATAAACCGTGAAACGCATTTGGAAGTACTTCAGCCGAGAATGTTGAGTGGTCATTTTCAAGGACGTGTATTGAGTATGTTTTCAAAAATGATTCGACCTGAAAGAATCTTGGAGATTGGAACCTACACAGGTTATTCGGCACTTTGTTTAGCGGAAGGATTGACGACTAATGGAAAATTAGTAACGATTGATATCAACGAAGAATTAGCGTCAAGAGTGAAGGGCTATTTTGCTGAATCTCCTTACAGTCATCAAATAGAGTATTTAATTGGTGATGCAATGGAACTTATTCCTGCTTTAAATGAAAAGTGGGACATTGTCTTTATTGATGCCGATAAGCATAATTACATCAATTATTATCACTTAGTATTTCCTATGGTAAAAGTTGGTGGGTACATCATCGCTGATAATGTGTTATGGTCTGGAAAAGTAATTGATTCCTCCCAACATGATAAAGACACCCTGATACTAAGAGAATACAACCAACTTGTTCATCAAGATGATCGAGTAGAGGAGGTATTATTCCCAATCCGTGATGGATTGATGATAGCGCGAAAAATCAAGGAATGAATACACACGAAATTCGTGTTACAGGGGACGGTTCAAAAACCATTTTTCTCCCTGAATTAAATGAAACCTATCATTCATCCAATGGTGCAGTTCAGGAGTCACGCCATATATTTATTCAAAATGGACTTGATTTAGTTAATAAAAAAGGAGCTGTTCGAATACTCGAGGTTGGTTTTGGTACAGGATTAAACGCTTTACTGAGTGCTAGTTGGGCCGAAATGAATAATCAATCGATTCATTATATCGGAATTGAAGCAAAGCCATTGAGTCCAGAACTTTGTTTTCAACTGGATTACCCTCGTCATATTGGTCAAAATACCGAAAAGATTTACGATGCACTCATTCGCTGTGATTGGGAAATAGATAATCAGTTAACTCCTCATTTTTCGATTCAAAAACGCGAGGTGAAAATTCAGGATTTTGCAGCTGTTGAAAATGTTGATCTCATCTATTTTGATGCTTTTGGTCCGCGGGTCCAAGCAGAAATGTGGGAATATCCCATTTTAGAGAAAATGTACCAATCCTTAAATGCAGGAGGCGCTTTGGTTACCTATTGTGCCCAAGGTCAATTTAAGCGCGACTTAAAATCGGTAGGATTTATTCTTGAGTCACTTCCTGGGCCTCCAGGTAAACGCGAAATGACAAGAGCAACAAGAATTTAACGCCTTTTTTCTTGGACTAAATCTTTACCTATTTATCGTTTCATTTAAGCAAATACAATAAAAGCTAATTTGAATGGTCTTAATTTTACCACAAGACTATTACATAACCCCATAGGGGTTGAATGTTTTTAGCGCTGGATGTAATCCAGCGAAAAAACATGAGATTAATCCCTTTTTGGCATGTATCCGCCAGATGGCGGATCATGACAAAAAGATTTTGTGGTTAGAAAGCAGTCCGTCAGTAATGCTACTAGCAAAATAGCTTGGATTTATAGCATAATATTATTACCCCAAAAAATCTCGGAACCAATAGCCACTTTCTTTGATTAGGCGCTTTTGTGTTTTGAAATCTACGTGAACCAAACCAAAACGAGGAGAAAATCCTTCGCTCCATTCAAAGTTGTCTAATAAAGTCCAACAGAAATAGCCTCCAATATTGACGCCTTCTTGCTTCGCCCGTAATACTTGCTTTAAGTAACGCTGATAATAGTCGATGCGTTTTAGGTCCTTCACTTTCCCTAAAATGACTTCATCGGGAAAAGCACAGCCATTTTCCGTAACTATGATTTTCTTAACCCCGGGGTAAGCGGCAAATTGTTTGATGATTTGATACATTCCTTCCGGATAAACTTCCCAACCCATGGCTGTAATTTCTTGTACATTTCGTTTTTCAGGTTTAATTTCCAATCCCTTCATGATTGGAATCAAGCCCATCTTTTTTACGACTTCGCGCGTATAATTTTGAATGCCGATAAAATCAAAATCAAAGCTTAATTTTTCCAAATCCCCGGGCTTTATAAAGGAATCGAGTTTTTTTAAAATCGGAAAACTTGCTGTTGGGTAGCCCATTCCCAAGGCGGGTTCAATGAATAAGCGGTTCAGCAATACATCCCAACGTTCTGCCGATTTCTTATCGTGTTTTTCACTGCTGTAGTAATCAACATGCGCACACGAGTAAGTGGTGCCAATTTGAGCAGCAGGAACATTTTTACGGATAATTCTTCCACCTTCCGCTTGAGCCAGGCATACGTGATGAACGGTCGGTAAAAAATTCTTAAATCCTTTTAAACCCGGGGCATGATAACCAATCAGATAACCAAGCGCAGTAAAGGCTGAAGGTTCGTTAAAAACCATCCAATTTTTTACTTTATCACCAAAATTTTTACTAACCAATTCTGCATATTCACTAAACCAAGCCAGCGAATCTCGATTCTTCCATCCTCCTTGATCTTGAAGTACTTGAGGAAGATCCCAATGATATAAAGTAAGCCATGGTTCGAGACCTCTTTCTAGGCAGGCATCGATTACCCGATGGTAAAAATCAATTCCTTTTTGATTGGGCTCACCAGTTCCATTTGGTAACACGCGACACCATGAAATACTGAAACGAAAAACGCTCATGTTTAGGGACTTCAGTAAATCCAAATCTTGCTCATACGAATGGTAAAAATCACAGGCCACGTCGCCATTTTCTCCTGTTTTAATTTTCCCTTTCTCGTGGGAAAAGGTATCCCATATGGAAGCTGATTTACCGTCTAGTTGATGCGCTCCTTCGATTTGAAAGGCAGAAGTAGCTACTCCCCATTTAAAGTCCGGACCAAAATCAAATCGAGAGAAATCTATATTTTGCTGAAAAGGAATTTTTCCAAAAACAAAATTAGGCGAGATGACAGCGCCTACGGAAGAAGCTAAAAATAAGCGCAATACGTTTCGTCGCTCCATATTTGTATTACTATCTTAAATTCAAAGGTAAATAAAGAATGTTAAGAGAAATGAAATTGGAATTTCAATTTAATCATCTTTTCCTAGAATCACTTCCTAGTCATTTAGGTAAACGTGAAATGACAAGCAAAAAGAAAAAGCATGAATGATTTAGTTTTGGGGACTTTCTATAAAGTAATTTCAAAAAACGATTATAGTTACGCCCTTTTTTAACTATTATTTTGTGTTTATTCGAAAAAACGCCCTATTTTTGGTGTAGTTGGAAACTTAGTTTCATCAAAACTGACGTATTAAAATTAACTATTGGAATACATGATAAATACAAGCATTGGAAAGTATAAAATAACGAGACTCATTGGCGAAGGAGGCATGGCTTCTGTTTATGAAGCAACACATGAAATGCTCGGAACTAAAGTTGCCATAAAGGTGCTAAATCCAATTTTATCTGCCAATGAACAGATACGCGAGCGATTCAAAAACGAAGCGAAGTTAATGGCTTCATTAAATCATAAAAATATCACAAAAATTAGTGATTTTGATGAACAGCCAAACCAACTCTCCATTATATTAGAATTTTTGGAAGGAGAGGATTTAGATGAGAAAATTAAACGACAAGGCGCTTTGCCTGATGATGAGATCTTAAGTATTTTTAAGCAAGCTTTTTCTGCTTTTCAATATGCGCATGAAAAAGGAATCGTTCACCGTGATATAAAACCATCCAATATTTATATTCTACCGGATGGCCGAGTAAAAATATTGGATTTTGGTATCGCTAAACTTTTTGGCGAAGGAAACGAAATGACTAAAACAGGTACTCAAATGGGTACTCCCATCTACATGAGCCCTGAACAAGTCAAGAGTGACAAATCTATAGACCATCGAAGCGATATCTATTCTCTTGGAATTACCTTATATGCTGCTATTGTTGGTAAGCCACCATACGATGCCACAACAGAATCTCAATTTGAAATTTTTAATAAAATTGTATTCGAACCAATTCGAAGTTTAGGCATTGAGAGTAAATATAATGATATTGTTGC
>JBILCD010000218.1:0-4100 GCA_044353285.1 Crocinitomicaceae bacterium
CCGCTATTCTTGACGTAAGTGGGTATGAAATGGACTTGCGAGGAATCAATGCTACCCATTTTAATGTTATTCAATCGCAACTTACCGTAAAGACAGATCCTTCAGGTCCTTCGATAGCTTTGAGTACGAGCAATGAATTTAAAGTGGAAGCAAGTATCCAAAACTTAACCCTTGACTATGCATTAGGGTATTTTGGAAATCAGATCATTTCTGATACTTCTTTGTTATCGGTTCCTTACCTAAATAACATTGTCTCAGGATTAATTGATTTACCAGCGCTTGATCTACAGGTTGAAATAGAAAATGGAATGAAGGTTCCTGTAAAAGGAATTATAAGTCTTATTGAAAATACAAATATCAATAATCAAACGGTTGCGCTAAATGCAAGTTCATTGGGTCAGCCAATTTTACTTTCTCCAGCAATTGGGAGCTGGAATACACTTCAAGCAAGTCAAAATTCATTGTCCTTTAATTCGTCAAATAGTAATATCGAACAATTACTTGAAAATTTTGGTAGCACCTTAAACTTTGGCTATAGCATTCAGTTAAATCCATTAGGCAACGTGAATGGTGGATGGGATGAAATATTTTCAACCTCAAGAATAAAAGTGAAGCTCAAAGCGCAAATGCCTTTGCAGCTTATGGCGGATGGACTTACTCTTATCGATACTTTTAATGTAAACTTAAAGCAATCTTCCCCTTCAGTTACTGTTAGTTCCGGAAAACTTATTTTAGAGGCTGTAAACGCTTTTCCAATGCAAGGCGAAGTGAAATTATCGTTTTTAACGGAGCAAGGTTTTACCTTACATGAAGTATTTGGAACGGCCGCAATACTATCTGCGGATTATGGTCTTGTTGATCCAGTCGATAATTTACGAAAGAAAACATCTGTATTAGAATTTGTCTTTACTGAAGCGCTTATTGCTGATCTTGAGCTCATTAAGAAATTGAAAGTTGAAGTCAAATTAGATACGCCAGATCCTATCAATACCATTAATCATTCTGTTGCTATTCCCTTCGGTGCATTCATTGGCATAAAGCTTAAAACTGCCTTCCAAACTAAAATCGTTTATTGATGAAGTTCATTTATGTTGGTTTTTTAGTTTTAATTTCTTTTGGTACTAAGGCCCAATTCATGCTGCCAATTTTGGAAGATTCACTTGTTCCTAAGCATGAGATTTGTTTGTCTGGTGTTGCAGATTATAGTGGTAGTTCCATATTGAATAGCCTAAGTGATAAACTTTTTTATGGTGGTGAAATTACCGATGATATAAAAACAGCAAGTTTTGACAAGCATGGTGTAATTAATCGTTTTGGTTTGAACTTGCAAGGAGAAATAGAATATCGAAACACAGCGGCTAGTTTATGTAAAAAGTATGATTTAGGGTTTGGGATCAAAGCAGCGTACCATTCATTTGGTGGAGTAGTTTACCCAAAAGATCTTTATGGCCTGGCGTTTTATGGCAATGCGAATTATAGCGGTACTCTTGCTGATTTCAGTGGTACTGCATTTTCTTTTTATAGTTTTCAGAAGCTCGGATTTACGCTCATAGATAAAAAAAGCAATTCAAGCCTCACACTCAATTTGATTAATTTATCTAATTATTCAAGCCTTCAAATAAATAACGGAACTATTTATCAATCGCTGCAAACCGATACCTTAACGCTAGCAATTAATGGTAGTTTGAAAAACACAAATGGGAATTCCTTTTCTAAAGGTCTAGGTCTTTGCTTGGATGCCGATATCCGCTTGCCCTTAAAAGGGAATAATGAGAAGATAAATTACCTTCAAATTCTAATTAAAAACGTGGGTTTTGCCCATATGAATCAAGCGCTAACGGTTAGTTCTGTGGACACAAATTATTCAACAATCGGACTCTCATTTAATCAAATAATTAATGCGAATGGGCAATTGAGTCCAAGTTTTAATTCCTTAGATTCCTTGCAAATCGTTGATAAAAGCAGTGCTAATTGGGTACTTTTGCCCGGTATGATTCAGGTGGCAAAACTGGTGGAAACGAGTTCAAAAAAACGATTTCAAGAGTTCTATGGCTTCAGGATTTTTCTTGCTAAAGCTTATATCCCTATGGTTTTTGTTGGTTTAGATGCTCGCTTAGGGCGGAATTTTCATCTTGGAATGAACGGAAGTTATGGTGGTTTTTCAGATTTTATGCTGGGTATGTATTCCTATTACAAAAAAGGAGCATGGTCACTTGGAATTGGTAGTGAAAATTTACTGGGTGTTTTTACAAATAAAGCCTATGGAGAGGCAATCTCTTTACGTTTGCGATGCGGAATTTAACAGTTGTTTTTCTTAGTATTCTTTGTTCTGCTTTTACTTTAAGCAGTCAAGTTTCTTTTTATAAGTATTTCTCTGGGACAGGTTATGATACGGGTCAAGGACTTGCTCAATTAGAAGATTCGAGCTATATCGTCACAGGTCTGTCAGGAAGCTTTGGCGAAGATTCGGAAGCATTTCTGTTGAAGTTATCGAAAGCCGGTCAGTATCAATGGAGTAATCATTACGGTGGAAATGAAGCAGATTGGGGTAGGAGAGTGCTCTACAATCAGGATTTGGGTTATTACATTGTCGGTAATTCTAATTCGTATTCTAGTGGTGATTACGATGCGCTAGTCGTTAAAACGGATTTACTAGGAAATCAACTTTGGTCAAAAACCTTTGGTACGGGTAATTGGGAGCAAATAAATGATGCCGTATTCGCTAGTGATAGCGGAATTGTAATGGTGGGATCAACCCAAGCGCTTTTGGGCGGAGGAAGTGATATTTATATGGCTCGATTAAATCAAGATGGCGATACACTTTGGACAAAAACCATTGGAGGACCGGGCCAAGATGTCGCAAATACCATTATAAATGTGGAAGATTCAATGTTTATTGTTGGTGGAGAATATTACAATCAAGATTCCTTGCTATCTAAAGGCTTTTTAATGAAAATAAATCAAAATGGTCAGGTTGTTTGGATGAATCAAATAGGGGATAATGGTTCATTTGGCATTACTGATGTTACCTTGTATACGAATAAAATATATGCAACGGGTTGGAAATGGGATCCATTGCTAAATGAAAATGATAATTATACCGGACGATTTGAGTTAAATGGTGCCCTTTTTAATGAGTATGTTTTTGTGAATCAAGGGGATGTAATTCTGGATGAACTTACATTTAACGGTAATTTATCCAAGTTATATATTGGTTATCGAAATGAAAATTTCTCCAATTCCTTATTTGGTTTAGATGTGACTATAGGAAGATTTAATTCAGCCTTTGATTGGGATAATGGCCCTGTGAATATCAATAATTTGGAGGATGAAAAGGTGGAGCAATTCATGGCGACTTCCGATGGTGGTGTAATTGCAGTGGGTTGGACAAGCGGTTTACTTGCAGAGGGTAATTATCCTGTTGGGGGTAGCAAGGTCTATGTTATAAAAATTGGTCCGAATGATGAGTTGCCTATTACCACTGGTATACAACCGATTAATACCTTGCTCTCAGTGACAGAAGAATCAACAGCAGCAAAGAATATCTATCCAAATCCCACAAAAGATCTTATCACTGTTAACGGAATTTCTAGCCCTTTTGAATATTACATTTTCTCCTCGCTTGGTGATTTGGTTACACAAGGTAAATCCTTTGAAAAATCGCTGTCTCTTCAATTTTTGAAAGAAGGGATTTATTTTATAACGATTGAAGGAATCTCAACTCCTTTTAAGATCATTAAAATTAAATAGGCATAATGTATAGAATTTTCTTTGTTATTCTCGCTTTAAATTTTACTGTATCTCATACCCAAGTACTGCCCCTGAATCGATCTGTGGATTGGACTGTTGCTGGTTTAAATGATACGAGTACTATTGATTTCGCATACTATAACGTGATTCAGGAAGGTGTTATTCCTGATGGCATAACGCCCGTGAGCGCTATTGTTGACAGTCTCTTACAATTAAATCAAACGAGTGGTATTCACCTTCATTTCCCCGCTGGATCTTATTTCTTTAATGAAACCCTTACTTTACCAAGCAATTGTTTAATTACAGGAGATGGAGCGACTGAAACTCATTTTGTCTTTGATCTAGGTGGA
>JBILCD010000006.1:0-31724 GCA_044353285.1 Crocinitomicaceae bacterium
ATTTTTAAAATGCCTCAATTTAAAGATTTTGCAACGGTCTTATAATGGCGTTATTTTCACCTAGAATTTTTGGGCATAAAAAAACCATCGATCAAGGACCGATGGCTTTTATATAATGCCGTCTCTAACTATCCGAATAAATCGGGAAGAAAGAAACGTGAAAGGGCTCGAAAGCCCTATAGTCTTACATCATTCCTGGCATACCGCCACCCATTCCACCCATTGCAGCACCGTGGTTATTTTCTTCTGGTTGGTCTGCAATAACACATTCTGTAGTCAGTAACATAGCGGCTATTGAAGCGGCATTTTCAATTGCGATTCTTGTTACTTTAGTAGGGTCAATAACACCTGCTGCATATAATTTCTCATACTTATCTGTGCGTGCATTATAACCGAAATCATCTTTTCCTTCTTTTACTTTCTGTACAATTACAGCACCCTCGCCTCCAGCATTTGCAATTATTTGTCTAAGCGGTTCTTCAACGGCTCTTCTCACGATTGCTATTCCGGTGGTTTCATCCTCGTTTAATCCAATGATTTTATCCAATGTAGAACTGGCGCGAATTAGGGCAACACCGCCTCCAGGTACTATTCCTTCTTCCACAGCAGCGCGCGTTGCGGCTAATGCATCATCTACGCGATCTTTCTTTTCTTTCATTTCCATTTCTGTAGGAGCACCAATAAATAGCACAGCTACACCGCCAGAAAGTTTAGCTAAACGCTCTTGTAATTTTTCTTTATCGTAATCGGACGTTGTCGCTTCGATTTGAGCTCGGATTTGAGTTATTCTATTTTTAATATCTTTTGACGCACCTTTTCCATTAATAATGGTAGTATTGTCTTTATCGATTTCTATCTTCTGAGCCGTTCCTAACATATCCATAGTAACATTCTCTAAGGTCATTCCTCTTTCTTCAGAAATTACTTGTCCGCCCGTTAAAATCGCAATATCTTCCAACATGGCTTTTCTTCGATCCCCAAAACCGGGAGCTTTTACGGCTGCAACTTTCAAGGAACCCCTCAATCGATTGACTACCAATGTGCCTAAAGCCTCACCATCTACGTCTTCTGCAATGATTAATAATCCTTTTCCAGCTTGAACGACAGGTTCTAAAATGGGCATTAATTCTTTCATGCTCGAAATTTTCTTTTCGCAAATAAGAATCAATGGGTTTTCCATATCAGTGATCATCTTTTCAGGATTGGTAACAAAATAAGGCGATAAATAACCACGGTCAAATTGCATACCCTCTACCGTTTTCACCTCTGTTTCTGTGCCTTTAGCTTCTTCAACGGTAATTACACCATCGTTGCCCACTACCTTCATTGCTTTGGCAATTAATTTCCCAATTGCTTCATCATTATTAGCTGAAATGGTAGCAATTTGTTCTATTTTGCTATTGTCGGAACCAACTTCTTTGGATATTTTCTTTAGATTTTTAACTATTTCAGCAACTGCTTTATCGATGCCTCTTTTCAGATCCATTGGGTTAGCACCTGCCGCTACATTTTTTAAACCTGCCGTAATAATCGCTTGAGCAAGAACGGTAGCAGTGGTTGTTCCATCACCAGCTATATCGGCTGTTTTTGAAGCAACTTCTTTCACCATCTGCGCCCCCATATTTTCAATAGGGTCTTTTAATTCGATTTCTTTCGCTACGGTAACGCCATCTTTTGTAATCTGAGGAGCACCAAATTTTTTACTGATCACTACATTACGACCTTTAGGGCCGAGGGTAACCTTTACTGCATTTGCTAAAGCATCAACACCTGTTTTTAACTTTTCGCGTGCTTCAACATCAAATAATATATCTTTTGCCATTTTTTTTTAAGTTTTAAAATATTCCGTAAACATCTGACTCTCTCATGATGAGGTAGTTCTTTCCTTCAATCTTTATTTCTGTTCCGGCATACTGGCCGTAAAGCACCGAATCACCTTTTTTTAAGGTCATTGGCTCGTCTTTTTTCCCAAGACCAACTGCCATAATAGTTCCTTGTAATGGCTTTTCTTTTGCAGTATCTGGAATAAAAATCCCACTTGCTGTTTTTTGTTCTGCTGCAACGGGTTCAATGATTACCCGATCTGCTAATGGTTTGAATTTTATTGTCATATTTTTTTATTTTTTAATCGCTTTAATTCGACGAATTTTGTACCAAACTATAATGTGCGACAATTTTACATAATGTTAGCTATCATAGAAAAAAAAAATGTCAGTAGGCGTGACATACTGACATTTTAAGATTGCTATTTATAAAATATTTTAGTTGGGTTTTTTATCATTTGGTTTAGGTGCAGGTGCATCAGCCCCTTTCTTTTGTTCCTGTTTTTGATTTTGTCCTTTAGGCACAGCGGGTTTAATACTCGGCTGAAGCATCGTTATTACAATACTAGCGGCTACGATTGTGCCAGCAAGCGACCAAGTCAATTTATCAATAAATTCATTGGTTTTCTTTACACCACCTAATTGCGCTGGCGAACCAAAATCAGAGCTTAAGCCACCGCCTTTTGGATTTTGAATAAAAATTACCAAGGTTAACAAAATTGCAGCTAGGATAATAATTATGGATAAAAAAGCACTCATGTTCAATTAATTAATTTATTAGACAATTGTTTTATTTGGGATGCAAAGATACTCTTTTTTTTGGGATAAATGATAATTAATTGCTCATATACATAGATTGCTTTCGGATAATTTCCTTGAAGTACAAATATTTTTGCTAATGTTTCACTTACCGGCATTTTATTGCCATCAATACTTTCTTTTGCCTTTTTGCTAGGCGAATAAAATTCCCGCTTAGGTTTTTCAAGTGGAATCATGGTCGGTCTTTCTGTCTCTAGCTCAGGATTATTCATCTTTTCGCCAAGAGTAAGCCATTGATTAAATGATTTTGGTGTATTTTCAATTTCCGCTTGTGAAGGGAAAGAACGACTTTCCTTAAGCAATTCGTTTTTGGGTAATTCAGGGTCAACTTCGGCACTCTGTTGATTAAATTCATGTATAAAAGTTGTTGTAGCAGCGGATGCATTTATTAGCGTTTCCAATTCAGTATCCACCCTTTCTGTTGTTTGAGTGCCTGAGTCTATTAATTCTTCTGCTTCTGTTTCTGTTTCTGCTTCTGTTTCTGCTTTTGTTTCTGTTTCAGTTTCTGCTTCAGTTTCTGCTTCAGTTTCTGTTTCAGTTTCTGCTTCAGTTTCTGCTTCTGTTTTTGTTTCAGTTTCAGTTTCAGTTTCTGTTTCTGCTTCTGTTTCTGCTTTTGTTTCTGTTTCAGTTTCTGCTTCTGTTTTTGTTTCAGTTTCAGTTTCTGTTTCAGTTTCAGTTTCTGTTTCAGTTTCTGCTTCAGTTTCTGCTAAAGCCTCTGTTTCTGCTTCTGTTTCAGCTTCTGTTTTTGCTTCTGTTTCGATAGTGTCCTCCGTTTGCATAACAAGCTGGTACAAAAGGTGACGATTGGCAATTTTGAAAGCGTGATGATGTAATTCTTCTTCAAATTGAATGTGCTCCATTTTTTTTAAGCCTCTCAAATAAGCAATAGCAAAAACGGAGGCATAGGGATACATGCCAATTATTTCTTTAAATTCAAGCATTTCAGACTCCTTGAAGCCCTGCTGATCGAATAAGCGTTTATTGATATTTGATTTATTTAAGATCACCAATTACTCATTAATTTGTTGATAAGGTCTTGCACAATTTGTTCGGTAATGTTTTCCAGCAATTCATTTTCAACGGATGATAAATTGGTCGTTGCTTCAAAATCTGCAAACCTAGTACTTGTTAAGGTAATTGCCTGTTCTTCCGGTAAAGTAGTGTTTATAGTAAATTGCACGCTGAGAGAGAGCCTGTTTTTCGAAGCATTATCCCCATTTTCTATGGCAATAGGATTAACTTGATAATTCAAAATTTGTCCTTCAATTTGTACTTCAGCATCACTTAATTTGGTGGCTAGCGAAAGTCGTGTGTTATTTTGAATGCCATCTTTCAATTTTTCACTGAGTTGGGCGGCATAAAAAAGGGGGCAGTTTGCTGCATTTATTTCTAATGTTTTCATGTGAAATGCCTTCCATTCAAGCGGCATAGAGCCACTGTCTTTAAAACTAACACTTGTTGGCCAACAAGATGACAGGGTAATTAAGGAAAGGACAACCAGAAGTAATTTCATCATTCGGCTAAATTATATTCTTTTATTTTACGGTATAAGGTTCTTTCAGAAATCCCTAATTCGCTTGCTGCATATTTTCTTTTACCTCTATGTTTTTCTAAGGCTTTTTGGATTAATTCTTTTTCCCTGTCTTCTAAAGATAAGGATTCTTCAAATACTTCGTGAGTTTCGAAAACTTCAGAGCTATTTTTGTTCGGAGCTGGTAAATCAGGTCTTCCCGGGGGTAATGTACGAGAGCCAGTATTAATGTGCTCGTTCAAATCGCTGTAAATTCGATTAACGACGGCTGTTTGATCATTATTTAAATGAATATTTTCTCCTTGAGAAATTAATTCGACAACTAATTTTTTTAGCTCTGTCAAATCTTTCTTCATCTCAAAAAGAAATTTATACATTATTTCCCGCTCCGAGAAGGTTTCGTTAACACTTTCATTAATTCTAACTGGCGATTTGTCTGCTAATTTTGGTAAATAGGAGTCGAGTAAAAGGGCATTTATTTCACGTACTGTTTCAATTACTGAAAGTTGTTCTACCAAGTTTTTGAGCTGACGAATATTTCCTGGCCAAGGATATGCCACCAGCAGCTCAACGGCATCATCCGTTAGTTTTATGGAAGGCATCCTGTATTTATCGGCAAAATCTTGCGCAAATTTTCTGAAAATTAAATGTATATCGTCAGATCGATCTCGCAAGGGGGGGAGTTGAATAGGAACGGTATTCAATCTATAATATAAGTCTTCTCTAAACTTTCCGCTTGAGATGGCTCGAAGCATATTTTCATTGGTGGCAGCAACTACACGAACATTCGTTTTAATTACTTTAGATGACCCAACACGGATAAATTCGCCTGTTTCCAATACTCGTAGTAGGCGCACTTGGGTTTGCATAGGTAATTCAGCCACTTCGTCAAGAAAAATAGTGCCGCCATTAGCCACTTCAAAATATCCCTGTCTACTCCCGCTGGCGCCAGTAAAGGAACCTTTTTCATGACCAAAAAGTTCCGAATCAATTGTTCCTTCAGGAATTGCCCCACAATTTACGGCTATATATTCTCCGTGTTTTCGTGCGCTAATGTGATGAATAACTTGTGGGATGATTTCTTTTCCTGTACCGCTTTCGCCTGTTACCAAGACCGAAATATCTGTTGGGGCAACTTGTATAGCAACTTCTATGGCACGGTTCAATAATGTAGCATTACCAATAATACCAAAACGTTGTTTAACCTGTTGAATATTCATTGTAAATTTAATTTTATTCTAGTCAATTATTTCGCCCAACAATGTGGCAGAAGTGCAAGAGGTGATTTTTACCTGAACATAACTGCCTTTTTCTTTACTTGTCTTAGGAAAGATAACCATCGTATTTCTTCCTGTCCTGCCGCAATAGTGTTCTTCCGATCGCTTCGAAGCACCTTCAATCAGTACTTTTTGTATGGTGCCAATTTGCTGCTCATTTGAGATTAAACTATGCTTTGTTTTCATGGCAATTATTTCTTCTAGACGCCTCCCTTTTATTTCATCTGGG
The DNA here is from genome assembly GCA_044353285.1 of Crocinitomicaceae bacterium. Classification (GTDB taxonomy): domain Bacteria; phylum Bacteroidota; class Bacteroidia; order Flavobacteriales_D; family Crocinitomicaceae; genus UBA952. Next base: position 5,680 of record JBILCD010000006.1, read on the forward strand.
ATATCATCCTCAAATCTACGCTCTGCTAAGGTTTTAGGTCGCTCAGAATACTTGTACATGAAGGCATAGTCGTATTTTACAGCATCCATTAAGGTCAATGTTTCTTTATGTTGATCCTCTGTTTCGCCGCAAAACCCAGTTATGATATCTGTTGATATAGCGCAATTTGGAATAATACGCTTAATAGCTGCAATTCGCTCTAAATACCATTCTCGTGTATAGCCCCGATTCATTTTCTCCAATACTTCCGAATTACCAGATTGAACAGGTAAATGAATGTAGTCACAAATATTTTCATACTTAGCCATCATGTGTAAAACTTCATCGACCATGTCTTTTGGGTGCGAAGTGCTAAAACGAACCCGTAATTCTGGTGAAACGAGTGCTACAAGCTCTAATAATTGTGAAAAATTAGTCGTGGTTTCAGCAGGATTTTTAATCTCTCCTTTGGAGCTTAGGTTCCAACGATAGCTATCTACATTTTGACCCAATAGCGTTACTTCTCTATATCCCTCCGAAAAAAGTTGTCTACATTCATCAACAATTGTTTTTGGGTCGCGAGACCGCTCTCTGCCTCGTGTAAACGGAACGACACAAAATGAACACATGTTATCACACCCGCGAGTTATAGATACAAAAGCAGAAATCCCTCCTTGGTCTAAACGAACAGGGGAAATATCAGCATAGGTTTCATCGCGTGATAGCAATACATTGACCGCCTTTTGACCAGTGCCAACCTCTTCAATAAGGTTTGGAAGATCACGGTAAGCATCTGGACCAGCAATTAAATCGACTAGTTTTTCTTCTTCTAATAATGCTTTTTTCAGTCTTTCCGCCATACAACCTAAAATACCAACTACTAAATTGGGATTCTTGTCTTTACGACGTTTAAATTCGGTTAAGCGATTCCTAACCTTTGTCTCAGCATTTTCTCGAATCGAACACGTATTTAGAAAAACAACATCTGCTTCGTCTGCATTTCTTGTGGTCTCATAGCCTTCTGATTTTAAAATGGAAGCAACAACCTCACTATCCGAAAAATTCATCTGACATCCATAACTCTCTAGATAAAGTTTTTTTTTCCCGATAATCGAATCCTCAGACTTACTCTCGAAGGCTTCTCCTTGTCTTGACTCGTCGTGAATTTCACTATTTTTAAGTTCCATTAAGCTGTGATAAAATAACTGGATGTAAAATTAGGTAAAACGACGGTAGTGTCAAAATGTCAGTAAAAAGATTTTTCAACTGTGCTTAACCATAGGTTAATTAAAAGAATAAAAATAATTCTATCAAAGTAAATTGCTTGGTGTATTGAATTCATTTTACATTTGTACCGAAAAAAGAGAGCATGGCAAAAAATTTAGTGATCGTTGAGTCACCTGCAAAAGCAAAAACAATTGAGGGATATTTAGGCAATCAATTCATTGTAAAATCGAGCTATGGACACGTGCGTGATCTAGCTAAAAAAGGATTGTCTGTTGATATCAGCAATAACTTTAATCCAGTATATGAAGTGACGCCGGATAAAAAAACATTAGTTGCGGATTTAAAAAAACATGTTAAGGCTGCAGAAATTATATGGTTAGCAACAGATGAGGACCGTGAAGGTGAGGCTATTTCTTGGCATTTATATGAAACATTGGGACTCAAAGATGAAAATACAAGACGAATTACATTTAATGAAATAACAAAGTCCGCGATTTTAAAAGCGATCGACAATCCAAGAAAAGTTAACAAAGAATTAGTTGATGCGCAGCAAGCTCGTCGTATTTTAGACCGAATTGTCGGATTTGAATTATCTCCAGTACTATGGAAAAAAGTGAAGCCCGGATTATCTGCTGGTCGCGTACAATCTGTAGCGGTGAAATTAATTGTCGATAAGGAAGATGAAATTGACGCTTTTAACTCAGCAGGATTTTTTCGTGTCCTTGGTCAATTTAAGGCGCTTAATGGAAATTTCAGAGCAGAATTAAATAAGAATTTAACAACTATTGATGAGGCCAATTCCTTACTTCAACAATGTCTAACAACAAATTTCTTTGTTGAAAGTACCCAAAAGAAACCTGCGAGTAAATCACCATCGGCCCCTTTTACAACCTCTACTTTGCAACAAGAAGCAAGTTTGAAATTAGGCTTCTCTGTTACCAAAACGATGAGTGTTGCTCAACGTTTATACGAAGCAGGTTGGATTACCTATATGAGAACAGATTCCATGAATTTATCGGAAACGGCAATGACGGCTGCAAAAGATCAAATTATAAAAAATTACGGTGAAAAATATTGGAACTTAACGAAATATACCACTAAATCAGCAGGCGCCCAAGAAGCACACGAAGCGATACGACCAACCGATTTTTCTAATAGTGAATACTCCGGAGAAAGCGACGAAAAAAGGTTGTATGATTTAATTTGGAAACGTGCAATTGCTAGTCAAATGGCGCATGCGAAGTTAGAAAGGACTACTATAGTCTTAGGAGGCTTAAACACTGGGCATCACTTTCAAGCAAAAGGGGAAGTGATTCTTTTTGATGGATTCTTAAAGGTTTATTTAGCGTCGAATGTTGACGAAATAGAAGAGGAAGAAAGTGGTCTACTTCCATTGGTTAAAGACTCAGAAAAATTAGAAGCGCAAGAAATTAAAGCTACAGAACGATTTACGAGGCCACCTGCAAGGTATGCCGAAGCTTCTTTGGTGAAAAAACTGGAGGAATTAGGCATCGGCCGTCCATCTACTTATGCCCCAACCATCACAACGATTCAAAATAGAGGATATGTTGAGAAAAAGGAAAACGAAGGGCAGCTGCGAAAATATGTAGAGCTAAGCTTAGTTAACGGGGAAATCAGTACCACCAATAAAACAGAAACAACAGGAAAAGAAAGAAATCGACTCTCTCCAACCGATATTGGTGTTTTAGTAACACGATTTTTAACTGAAAATTTCGAAAAAGTACTTGATTATAATTTTACAGCTCAGGTTGAAGCTAAATTTGATGAGATTGCAATGGGCAATATCAAGTGGACTCAAATGCTGAACGAATTTTATAGTCCTTTTCACCTAACTGTTGAGAATACCTTAGAAAATTCTGCTCGTGTTACAGGAGAGAGAGCTTTAGGTGTGCACCCAACTAATGGTAGAAAAGTAATCGTTAGAATGGGGAAATATGGCCCAATGGCTCAAATTGGCGATGAAGAATTAGATGGGGAAAAGCCAGTTTTTGCATCCCTGCTCAAAAATCAATCGATTCATACGATTACCATTGAAGAAGTGCTGGAGCTTTATAAATTACCGCGTGTACTTGGAGTATACGAGGACGTTGATGTTAAAGCAAATATAGGTCGATTTGGTCCTTATGTGCAGCAAGCAAAATTATTTGTTTCTATTCCTAAAGAGGAAGATCCCATGACCATTACTTTGGAACGAGCAATTGAGTTGATTGTAACTAAAAAAGAAGAGGATGCTAATCGCTTGGTTAAGTCTTTTGAAGCAAGAGAAGATGTTACCCTATTAAATGGAAAATATGGCGTTTACCTCAAAATCGGGAAATTGAATTATAAACTGCCAAAAGATTGTGACACTCAAACAATTACCTTAGAGGAATGCTTGATTATTGCAGAAAATCAACCGCAAAAATCTAAAACAAAAAAAACATTTAGAAAGAAATAATAGTTTATATTTGTATCAATGAGCGGCAGTGTTAATAAAGTAATTTTAATTGGAAATTTAGGAAAAGACCCTGAGGTTCGGCGTTTGGAAAATGGAGCCGTACTTGCTTCTTTCTCCATAGCTACCTCAGAATCATACGTCGACAAACAATCCGGAGATAAAAAAGAAATTACCGATTGGCACGATATCGTTTTATGGCGAGGATTGGCTGAAGTTGCTGAGAAGTATTTGGTAAAAGGAACTAAAGTTTATGTCGAGGGTAAGTTGAAAAAACGCTCGTGGCAGGATAAAGAAGGACTTACTCGCTACAGCACTGAGGTTGTTGGTGATGAAATGACGATCTTATCCAAAATCGAAAATAAAGAAAATAATACCGCACCATATCGTGAGGAAGCTACCAAAGAAGTGCTTCAGAAAATTCAAGATTTCTCCCCTGAAGAGGGAGATGTTTTACCTTTTTAATTTAAATGATTAGCACCGAACCTCCCAGTTTAATAATGCCAGAAGTCATCACTGCCGGAATAAGTATGGAAACGACAGTTTATTGTGTTATTATCCTACTTCTACTCTTTGTTTGTGCTGTTATGTCTGGCTCAGAGTCAGCACTCTTTTCAATAAATCCAGAAGAAAGTAATAAGTTGAAGTCCGAAAATTCAAAGGAGGCAAAAACAATTATTCATTTACTTTCTAACCCAAGGGATTTATTAGCAACCATTTTAATTGTAAATAATTTCGTAATTGTTGGAATTGTCATTTTGTCAACCTTTGTCTTGGATATTAATTTCCCTCCAAAGCCCGGTAATGAGTTAGTTCGATTTTTAATTGAAGTTGTCGGAATCACCTTTATGATATTACTCATCGCAGAAGTTATTCCAAAGATTTATGCTACAAATAATGCCGAGAAAGTATCGCGTTGGGTAGCAAGACCTTTATTCATATTGGCTAAAATGCCACCCGTTTCTTGGTTGAGATTGGCTCTTGTAAGTGGAACTAAATTTATTTCAAAAGTTAAGAAAAAATCGATTCAGATTTCTTCAGATGAACTCGAGCAAGCAGTTGCTTTAACTAAAGAAAGCTCTACCTCCGAAGAAGAACAAAAATTATTGGAAGGCATTGTTAAATTTGGACGAACGGAAGCTTCTCAAATAATGAAGCCTAGAATAGAAATGTCGGTCATAAATGCTGAATGCTCTTTTGAAATGGTCTTAGCATTTGTATTGGAGGCTGGTTACTCAAGAATACCTGTCTTTAAAGAAAATACCGATAATGTAATTGGGATTTTGTACATTAAAGATTTACTGCCACATCTAGCTAAAAAGAATGATTTTAATTGGTTAGATGTAATTCGGAAGCCTTTTTTCATTCCCGAAAACAAAAAGATAAATGACCTATTACAGGAATTTAGGACTATGAAAATGCATTTAGCCGTTGTTGTTGATGAATATGGTGGGGCATCTGGGCTTATAACTTTGGAGGATATTCTGGAAGAAATAGTTGGAGATATTACCGATGAATTTGATGATGACGAAATATCTTTCGAAAAAATTGATGATTTCACCTTTATTTTCGAAGGAAGAACAACCCTTAATGATTTTTATAAAATTTTAGGAACCGATGGCAAGGAATTCGAATCATGTAAGGGCGATGCCGAAACAATCGGGGGGTTTATCAACGAACAATCTGGTAGGATTATGAAAAATAATGAGTTCATTTCAAAGGGAAATTTCAAATTAGTGGTTGAATCCTCAGATAAAAGAAGGGTTAAACTCGTTAAGGTTTTAATCAATAAGAAATAATGTTAAAAAAAACAGCACTTGTTGTCAAATTGAATCTTGTTGTTTTATTGTTTGAGATGGTCATGCTCTTCTACTTTGCTAACTTTTTAATTGCCTTTTTTGAATCACCCAATTCTATACCTAAACCACGGACTTATCTTAGGGCGAATTTCCCGGAACATCGATATCATGATGAGGTAGCTTTCGGTATTTTTAAGGTTAAAGCTGCTGATATATTTACCCTAAAAGATTTTAAAACAGATGATAAAGGGCAATATACCCAAGAGATTGATCTGGGACCGATTAATGGTACGCTTCGCTTGCTGTATCGAAAATTTGACACCAAAGATTCATTAGCTACATTAATTAGTTCTGCACATAAAGAGAAAGAGTTTCATAAAATAATGGCCGATCGAATAGATTTTGAAAATATTATTGATTTTAATAGAAATGTTTTTGGGACGTTTTTTAATTTTAAAGGGAATACGGCCGTAAACTATCAATTTTATTTAACCGATTCAACGACTAATTTTGTTTGGGGTGAAGTGGAATTGAATTGTAGACCCAATTATGATAGCTTAAAACAGACAAATGATTACCTCAAAGTTGATTTACTTAAGTTTGTTAATAGTATTGAATGGACAAAAAAATAAATCTCGTTTACCTTGGTTTGGGGAGTAATTTAGGCCAGAAAAAAAGAAATTTACAAGATGCAATTAATCTGATTACTTCTGAAATAGGTCCAGTTAAAGAGTGTTCTGCTTACTATTACTCTAAACCCGACGGGTTCTCTTCAAAGAATGAATTCGTAAACTTGGTTGTTAAGGTGGAAACAACAATGGCTGCCTTTGATCTTTTAGACGCAACCGAAGCAATAGAAAGGAGTTTAGGAAGAAACGATAAATCATGTGGCGTGTACAAGGATAGAAAGATTGATATTGATATCTTATTTTTTAACGATGAAAAAATTGCTTCCGAACGTCTAGTTATTCCTCACCCTTTGATTTTCTTTAGGGATTATGTTAGAGTTCCGCTATTAGAAATAATGAATTAATGAGCGTCCCTGGATTAAATCGAATGTTCTGCTGCCGTAAATAAAACATGCAATATTTTTTGGTTTAAATTTTTATCCTTAGTTTTGAACTCGTTTTTAAATTATAATATTATGAAATTTAATGCCTTAAATTTAACGTTAGTTGGTTTACTGTCTATCGTTATGTCTGGTTGTGATTTATTAAAAGATGTAACCTATACCGTTACTCCAAATCCATTGGAATTACATGGTGATAATGTAAAGGTTTCTGTTGCCGTAAATATTCCTGAAAAAGGAATAAATAAAAAAGCTAAAGTCGAAATTACTCCAACTTTAGGGAATGCAAAACTTGCAACTTGGACAATTCAAGGGGAGAAAGCAACCGGTAATGGTCAAACGATTACGTTTAAACCAGGAGGCACTGCTACTTTTGAAGAAGTTGTTGCTTATGATCCTTCAATGGAAGCTTCAGAATTGAAATTGACTGGAAAGATTTATAAAGGAGCAAAAGAAAAGGACCAACTTCCTGAAACGAAAATTGCTGATGCGACAGTTATTACGCCGCTATTGGTTCGCCCTCAATTCATGATGCTCTATGAAAGCGATAAATTAGTTCGAGAAGAAAAAAAATCCGTTTCTGCACAAATTAATTTTCAAAAAGGTTCATCAACTGTTCGACCTTCAGAATTAACTGACAAAGACGTTGTTGATTTAGTTACTTGGATAACAGAGGCCTTAAAAAATAATAAAATTACCATCAATTCAATAGACCTTAATGGGTACGCATCACCTGATGGTGAAGAAGATAAAAATACAGCCTTATCTTTAGAAAGATCAAAAATGGCCCGTAAATCTTTTATGGATTTATTGTCAAAAGCTAAAATCACTTCTTTCAAAGATTCATCGACGTATAAATTAGTTGGATTAGGAGAGGATTTTGAAGGTTTTCAAAAGCAATTATCATCTACGAAATCAATTAGTGAGGGGGACAAAGATCTGATCCTGCGCGTTATTCAAATGTCTAATGATCCTGCAGAAAGAGAAAAACAAATGATCACTTTAGGGAAAACTTGGACAGAATTAGAAAAAGAAGTATTCCCAATGATCAGAAGGTCGGAAATTACAATTAATTATACTGAAGTTGGATGGACAGACAGCGAATTGCTTTCAGCATCAAGCTCAAATCCGGCTTCGTTAACAGTGGAAGAGTTATTGTTTACTTCAGAAAAATTGGTAAGTGACTTAAATGAGAAAGCTAGAATTTATCAAGTGGCTGCAAGTACCTACCCATCTGATTACCGTGTACATAATAACTTAGGTGCAATCTTATATACGCAAAAAAAGTTGTCTGAGGCAAAAGCAAGCCTAGAGAAAGCGAATAACCTAAAGGATAATGGCATGTCAAAAAATAACTTAGCGGGAGTGGCTATGTCAAATGGTGATCGTGCAACCGCTAAAAAATTATTGGCTCAGGTAAAAGATAAGTCAGATCAGTTGGCCTACAACAATGCTATAATTGCCGTGTTGGAAGGAAATTATGCATCTGCGATTAGTGGATTTGGTAAGGGTGCAACCTACAACAAGGCCTTAGCTCAAATTTTAGCTAACCAATTGGATGAGGCGAGTAAAACAATTGCTGCTAGCCAAGATAAGGAATCAGCCGATGGGCATTATCTTAAAGCGATTATCGCTTCTCGAAGCAATGCTGGAGCTGATGCTGTTGTGAGTTGCCTGAAAGCTGCTTTTGCAAAGAACCCAGGTTTGAAAGAAAAAGCAGGAAGAGATAGAGAATTTATAAAGTTAATGAACGACGCAACATTTTCTGCTGCTGTTAAGTAATTAAACTTACCTACCAATTTAAAAGCCTCGGTTAGTAGCCGAGGCTTTTTTCGTTCTACTCATTAAATAATTTTGCTCCAATTGTCCTTCGGTGGCAATAAAATTGGTTTCGCACTCAAGAAATTGCGCATCCATTAGGGTGGAATACCCACAATAACTCATTAGTCTTTTTGTGCTGATTAATAATTTGTCAACTGCTTGCCAATCGTGGTTTGATTTAAAATATGGTCTTAATACTTCCGGCAGGCGCTCGAGAATGTCTTCCGAACCGATGATAAACTTTGGGTCGCTCTCTGCAGAAAATCCTTCCGTGTAGTGAGTGATTAGTTTATTCGAAAAGGGCAGAGGCCCACTCACTAGTAGAATGCATTCTATTTCCTTTATTGGCTTTGCTTCTGCTAACTGTTGTCGCTTAAAACGAGACTGTATGCCGATGTACATGGAGTTATTATTCAAAGGTGTAGATAACTCGCCTGCATATCGTTTTTCTTCATCGTCCACAATCCATATGTAATTAAATTTCCTGATGAAATAGCGGTGAAGCCATTGTATTGGCAACCAGATACCCTTAATCGGTAGTTTGCATTGGTGTGTTATAAAGATGGAGCAACAGGTAGAAGATCGAAATCCATACCGATGGTCTGAAAGGACTACATCAATGCTATGTTGACTAATAAGCTTAGAAACCGTCTTTAATTCTTGTGTGTATCGTCTCGATACTGGAATAAGGTTGCGCCAAATGTAACGCATTCTAAAACCATTTTCATTGAAAGTAAAAGGGTAGGGCGCATGTTCGATGTAGGTAATTCCGTCATTAAAATACTGTTTGAGAATCGCAAAATCAGCTTCTCTTCCGGCGAAATAAAGTTCATTTTTATTTTTTAATAAATGTTCTATTATTGAAATGCAACGAGATAAATGCCCATAACCCCAATATAATGGAGAAAGCAAGATTTTTTTATTCGTGATTTCGTTTGGAAGCATCATTTTTTAATCAAAAGAAACAAATTTACATCGTATTGTGGTAAAGGTATCGTTGAGATTGGTTATTTTTGACTTTCATAATAAAATAGATAGTGTATGTTCGATAATAATGAATTTAAAAAATACGCAACTAAGCACATGGGCTTAAATAGTATGAGTGTTGACCATTACATAGAATCTTCTATGACGCCTTATATCATAGAGGAACGACCAATGAATATGACGCAAATGGATGTTTTTTCTAGGTTGATGATGGACAGAATTATATTTTTAGGTACCGGAATTAATGATCAAGTTGCCAACATTATAAATGCTCAATTACTTTTTCTTGAATCGGTTGATCCTAAAAAAGACATTCAAATTTATATGAATTCACCCGGCGGTTCTGTTTATGCTGGTTTAGGCATCTATGATACCATGCAATACATTCGGCCTGATGTTGCCACAATTTGCACAGGAATCGCTGCTTCAATGGGAGCTGTTTTATTGTGTGCCGGCGCAGAAGGAAAGCGAAGTGCTCTGAAGCATTCTCGTGTCATGATTCATCAGCCATTAGGAGGCGCTCAAGGCCAAGCGTCAGATATCGAAATTACCACAAGAGAAATTCTTAAGTTGAAAAAAGAACTCTATGATATTTTAGCCCTGCATTCAAAACAATCCTTTAAAAAGGTGTCTGCCGATTCTGACAGAGATTATTGGATGACGGCAAGCGAAGCAAAAACATATGGTATGGTGGATGAGGTTTTACTTCGTAATCCTAAATAAATAGTAATGGCTAAAAATGATGCGCATTGTTCTTTTTGTGGAGCTGATCGCAAAAATGTTTCGTTATTAATTGCTGGGGCAACAGGTCATATTTGTGACGCTTGTGCATTGCAAGCCGTTAATATTGTTAATGAGGAACAAAAACTAAAAACCAGCCTTAACCCCAATACCTCCTTAGCACCGAAAGTTCTGAAGCCAACCGAAATAAAGAAAGGTTTGGATGAATATATCATTGGTCAAGATGCTGCAAAAAAAGTACTGGCAGTCGCTGTATATAATCATTATAAAAGGCTTAATGAAAGTTCGCTTGATCTTGACGAGGTTGAAATTGAAAAGTCGAACGTTGTATTGGTTGGTCGAACTGGAACAGGCAAAACTTTGTTGGCTAAAACAATCGCTAAAATGTTGGATGTCCCTTTTTGCATTGCGGATGCGACGGTGTTAACTGAAGCAGGCTATGTAGGGGAAGACGTTGAAAGTATTTTATCGCGCTTATTGCAAGCAGCAGATTATAACGTTGATTTGGCGCAAAAAGGAATTGTTTTTATTGATGAAATTGATAAAATTGCTAGAAAAAGTGACAATCCCTCTATTACTAGAGATGTTTCTGGTGAAGGGGTGCAACAAGCGCTATTGAAATTATTGGAAGGTGCTGTGATTAATGTTCCACCTCAAGGAGGAAGAAAGCATCCCGAACAAAAAATGATTCAAGTCGACACCAAAAATATTTTATTTATTTGCGGTGGTGCCTTTGATGGTATTGAGAAAATTATTGCAAATCGGGTTAATAGACAAACAATTGGTTTTTCAAGTGATGACCAAGGTTATCACGAAGTTGATGCCTTACTGCAAAATATTTCTCCCGCCGATCTGCGCTCTTTTGGACTCATTCCTGAATTAATTGGTCGCTTTCCTGTGTTGAGCTATTTAGAACCACTAAGTACCGAAACGTTAAGAAGGATTTTAACCGAACCTAAAAATGCATTAATCAAACAATTTGTTAGATTATTTGAGATGGATGGCATAAAGCTAACCTTTGATAAAGAGGTGTTTGATTTTATTGTCGATAAAGCAGCAGCTTTTAATCTTGGAGCAAGAGGCCTAAGATCGATTTGTGAAGCCATATTAATGAACGCGATGTATGATTTGCCATCAAGTAAATCAAAGGCTTTACACATTGATATTGCCTATGCGCAAGCTCAATTTGGGAATACAAAATTGGGCAAGTTGATGGTGGCGTAATTCAAGTAGTGGGAATCGATGAAAAGTTATTAAATTTGCAGTCTTAATTTAGTTTTTATGAAAACAATTCAATTCAGAGAGGCGCTTAGAGAAGCCATGAACGAGGAAATGAGAAGGGATGAACGTGTTTTTCTCTTAGGTGAAGAAGTCGCTGAATATAACGGTGCCTATAAAGTGTCGCAGGGAATGTTGGATGAGTTCGGACCGAAAAGAGTGATTGATACTCCTATCGCTGAATTAGGGTTTTCAGGCATTGCAGTTGGTGCTTCAATGAATGGTTTAAGGCCTATCGTAGAATTTATGACGTGGAATTTTGCTATTCTTGCCGCGGACCAAATAATTAATTCAGCCGCTAAAATGTTGCAAATGTCCGGTGGACAATATAATTGCCCAATTGTGTTTCGCGGTGGAAATGGCCCTGCAGGACAATTAGGGGCTACACATTCTCAAAGTTTCGAAGCGTTTTATGCGCATGTTCCCGGATTAAAAGTAATCACGCCTTCATGCCCAGCAGATGCAAAAGGACTTCTTAAAGCAGCAATTCGCGACAATGACCCGGTTGTTTTTTTAGAATCTGAAAAAATGTATGGTGATAAAGGTGAAGTGCCTGAGGGAGAATACATCATTCCAATAGGTGTAGCTGAAATCAAACGAAAAGGTTCGGATGTGACAATTGTTTCTTTTGGTAAAATTATTAAAGTAGCTTACGAAGTTGCTGACTTGCTACAAAAAGAAAACATCAGCGTAGAAGTGATTGATCTAAGAACTATTCGACCGATAGATTATGATACGATTGTTACGTCCATAAAAAAAACAAATCGCTGCGTTATTTTAGAAGAAGCTTGGCCTTTAGCAAGTATTTCTTCGGAAATTGCCTATCATTTGCAACGTTATGCATTTGATTACCTCGACGCTCCAGTCGAACGTGTGACTCAAACGGATACGCCATTTGCATTTTCTCCAACCTTAATTGAAGAAGCTTTGCCTAATGCTGAGCGCCTCATCAAGGCAGTAAAACGCACACTCTACCGCTAAAATACTTGTTTAGCAATAAATTATAGCGGTAATTAATTTTCATTTCTTTTAGTTTTTGTCTATCTTCGGATTCAATTCTAATTCAAAACGATGAAAAACATTTTCCTTTTTTGCTCTTTTTTTCTATTTTTAACCTCTCACACCCAAACCATTGTTTGGCAAGATGATTTTGAAATTCCCAGCGCTTGGACCCTTAATGTTCAATCGGGTTTGAATGGACCGGACGCGAATCTTTGGGTGATTTCCGATGCTGAAGGAGGAATGCCAGCGGGTAGCTGTGGAACAGCCACCAATGGAAATAAAACACTGCATGTGGGCTGTCAAGGTACTTGGTGTGTGGGAAGCGGTGCGACCTATAATGCTGGTGATGGCGGTTTGGGTTTTATGGATGCCACAACGCACAAAAGAACTTACCTAAATACTGATATTAATACGTCAAATGTTTCTAATCTTGTCTTAGAATTTGATTACATCGGAATTGGTCAAGCTGGTGTAGATTATGGTAATGTAATCTACAGCATAAACGGAGGCTCTACATGGACTGTTCTACAAAGTATTACAGCGGCACCTACTTGTCCCAATGGGCAGGGATTATGGACGCATAGCGTCATGTTAATGCCTATTAATTGCGCCAATATACCCAATTTAAGATTGGGTTTTGAATGGAATAATGACAATGACGGTGCAGGAACCGATCCTTCACTAGCCATCAATAATTTAAAAATATCTACTACTTCCAGTCAATCTGTTAGCGCTGATTTCTTAGCGTCCTCGACTAATTTGTGTCAAGGTAATTGCTTGACCTTAGTTAACAATAGCACGGGTGCCACTTCTTCCCTCTGGGATTTTGGAAATGGGCAATCGTCAACGCAAGAAAATCCCGCTCCCTTGTGTTATTCGGCCCCAGGTCAATACACCATTCAATTGACAAGTTGCGCCGGTGCTACCTGCGATACCGAATCGGTTGTGATTAATGTAGAGCCTCTTTTAGTTGGTGAAGTATTCGTAAGTGCCACCGGAAGTTACACTTGGCCTGCTAATGGGATTACCTACAACGCTGCAGGAATTTATATCGATACGATAAGTAATGCAAATGCGTGCGACAGTATAATCACCCTGAATTTAGAGTTGTTTGTTGGTGGATTTGATGAGATTTCTCAAGGCTTGGGTAAAACAATCATTAAAATTACCGATATTAGTGGCCGTGAAATAGAACGTAAATCTGCTCAGGTCGTTTTAATCTATTTCTCAGATGGCACCATTAAACGTTTATTTATTCTAGATTAAATTATTTTTTATGATGAGGATTAAGTCAATTTTACCGATATTTTTCTTCTTTTTTATTGGTCTTAATAGTTTGTCATTTGCCTCCCATATTCTCGGTGGAGAAATTTATTATGATTCGTTAGGCAATAATCAATATAAAATAACCATTGAAATTTACAGGGATTGTAATAGCGGCACAACCTACGATAACCCTTTAAATTATACTGTCTTTTTAGGCGACGGCTCGTATTTTGGTGAATTTGATGTTGCGCTCTTCAGCAACCAACTCTTGCCCGTGGTTTATGATGATCCGTGTGTCACTGCTCCGAATAACATTTGTGTGGAAAAAGGGCTGTATATCGACACGATTACTCTTCCATTTAATCCCAGTGGTTACCACATATCTTATCAAAGGTGTTGCTGGGCCAATAATGTTGACAATATTATAAATCCTGGTGACAATGGAATCACCCTCACTACTTTTGTCCCCGGGTCAGATCTGACAAATATATATAACCAAGGCGCAAGGTTTATCAATTATCCACCACTCGTACTTTGCTCTCAAAACACCCTGAATTTTGATCATTCAGCCTACGACCCCGACGGTGATTCCTTGGTTTACGAGCTGGTCTCGCCTCTCGAGGGGGGAAGCCTTGCTAATGTAATTCCAAACCCGGAGAGTCCGCCGCCATATTCTGATGTGCAATGGAATCCGAATTTTTCGGGTTTAGTTCCCTTTGGTTTGGGTTCAACAATTACCATAAATAACCAAACCGGTCAAATGGCTTTTACGCCAAATCAAATTGGAAATTTTGTGGCGGGCGTTATGGTCAAAGAATACCGAAATGGAATTTTAATTAATTCAAAGATTAGAACCTTCGCTTTCCGTGTGGTTGCTTGCCAAATTGAAGTGCCTATTACTGTTAATATAACCGGGCCACCTCAACTTGTTGAAGATTGTGGCTTCGCAGGATTTATCATCTCTCGGACCGATACTACTCAAAACTTAGTTATTCAAATTCTTCTAAGCGGTAATTCTACCAATGGCGTGGATTATCCTTTTATTAATGATTCATTAGTGATTCCCGCTGGAGTATTTGCCGATACCATCGGAATAGAAGCCCTTTTAGATACTTTGGTTGAAACAACCGAAACGGTATCCCTGAGTGTTATCGTACCAAATCCTTGCGATGGCACATTTGACACCTTGTCTATTTCCTTAAATTTAGTTGATTATCAACCATTAACATTAAGTGCCCTGGACTCCATAAATATTTGTGCCTTAACAGGTGAAAACGCCACTCTTTTGTGCGAAGTTGCTCAGGGTTTGCCGCCCTATGTTTTCAATTGGGAACCAGGTAATTTTCCTAATGCAGATTCTGTAACAGTTTATGGGAATACCCTCCTGCCTAACCTAAATCTGTATAGTATAGAAGTAACGGATGCCTGCGGAAAAGCCATTCTGTACGACTCTATAAGATTATATAATCAATGTCCCTTGTCTACACCTAACGTAGTAACGTTTAACGGTGATGATAATAATGATTATTTTCTAATTAATAATCTCGAGGATTATGACGCTGTTCACTTGACCGTTTTGAACCGTTGGGGAAATGTTATTTATGACAATGAAAAATATTTAAATGATTGGAATGGTAAAGATATGTCAGGAAAAGATATTGAGGATGGCGTTTATTTTTACACTGTGGTAGCGCAAAGTGAAAAGTTCATTTACGATGACACTAAAAAATCACAGTTTCTACTCAGTGGGTTTTTTCATGTGTTTCATTGATTTATATTTCATTTCAACATTTAATTCAGCTTTTCGCTTAATTATTTACATGTTTTTTTAGCCATTTCAATTTTTATCTCATTCTTCGAGGCGTATTTAAGCCGTATATTTTAGCTAATTAGCTCAATTTTAATTGATTCCAAATTTTTCCCAAAAATTCTATTTTTTTTTAACGATTTGTTGTGAGTTAAATAAAATGTGGTATCTTTGCACCCCTCAAAGAGCGTTTGAGGAGTTTTTATTTATTACAAATTAAGAGTATTTTATGCCTACTATACAACAATTAGTTCGCAAAGGAAGAACTGCGGTGGTGAAGAAAAGTAAATCTGCTGCGCTTGATTCATGTCCTCAACGAAAAGGAGTGTGCGTACGTGTTTACACAACCACACCAAAAAAACCGAATTCTGCAATGCGAAAGGTTGCTCGTGTGCGCTTAACCAATGGTAAAGAGGTGAATGCGTATATTGGCGGTGAAGGCCATAACCTTCAAGAACACTCATTGGTTCTTGTAAGAGGTGGCAGGGTAAAAGATTTACCTGGAGTTCGTTATCATATTGTCCGAGGTGCTGAAGATACAGCAGGTGTACAAGGTCGTTCTCAAAGAAGATCTAAATACGGCACAAAGAAACCTAAGCAGAAATAATATATAAGCTTTAAAAAATGAGAAGAAGAAAAGCAAAAAAAATCGCCATTCTGCCAGATCCAAAGTTCAATGAGATCGTGGTTACGAAGTTTGTGAATAATTTAATGTACTCTGGAAAGAAAAGTTTGGCTTTTAGAATATTCTATGATGCTATTGAATTAGTAGATCAGAAATTGGAAGACCAAGCACCTTTAGACGTTTGGAAAAAAGCATTGGAAAATGTTACGCCTGCAGTTGAGGTTAAAAGCCGACGTGTTGGTGGTGCTACTTTTCAAATCCCTACACCTGTTCGCGAAGAAAGAAAATCATCTTTAGCGATGAAATGGTTGATAGGATATTCTCGTAAGAGAAATGAGAAGACAATGGCTCAACGCCTTGCTGCAGAAATTATCGCTGCTTCTAAGGAAGAAGGTGCTGCATTTAAAAAGAAAGAAGATACCATGCGTATGGCGGAAGCTAATAAAGCATTTTCACATTTTAGATTTTAATTAAGAAATGGCTAGAGATCTTAAATATACCAGAAACATTGGAATTGCAGCTCATATTGATGCTGGAAAAACCACCACTACGGAACGTATTCTTTACTACGGTGGTGTAAGTCACAAAATTGGTGAGGTGCATGATGGTGCAGCTACTATGGATTGGATGGAACAAGAGCAGGAAAGAGGAATTACAATTACTTCTGCTGCAACTACCCTAAACTGGAAATACCGTGATGAATTGTATCATGTCAATATTATTGATACCCCAGGACACGTTGATTTTACTGTTGAAGTTAATCGCTCACTAAGAGTATTAGACGGACTAGTTTTCTTGTTTTCAGCTGTTGACGGTGTTGAACCTCAATCTGAAACAAATTGGAGATTAGCCAATAACTATAATGTTCCTAGAATTGGTTTCGTTAATAAAATGGATCGCCAAGGAGCAGATTTCTTGATGGTTTGTCGTCAAGTAAAAGATATGCTTGGTAGCCACGCTTTGCCACTTCAAATAAACATTGGTGCTGAAGATGGTTTCTTAGGAGTTGTTGATTTAATCAACTTCAAGGGGATTGTTTGGAACGAGGCGGATTTAGGGATGACTTTTAAAGAAATTCCTATTCCTGACGATGTTATTGATGAAGCACGTCAATTGAGAAGCGAATTATTAGAGGCTGTTGCAGAATTTGATGAATCTTTGATGGAGAAATTCTTTGAAGATGAAAATTCATTAACTGAAAGAGAAATATTAAATGCATTAAGAGCTGCTACAATATCAGGAAAAGTTGTTCCTATGATGTGTGGTTCAGCATTCAAAAATAAAGGGGTTCAAGCAATGCTAGATATGGTTATGGAAATTCTTCCTTCACCTATGGATATCGAAGGTATTGTTGGAATTAATCCAAAGACTGATTTAGAAGTGTCTCGTCAACCGTCATTTGATGAGCCTTTTGCTGGTTTGGCTTTTAAAATTGCAACCGATCCTTTTGTAGGACGATTATGTTTTGTACGTGCTTACTCAGGAAAGTTAGAAGCGGGTTCTTATGTACTAAATACACGTTCAGGAAACAAAGAAAGAATTTCTAGAATTTTCCAAATGCACGCGAATAAGCAAAACCAAATTCCTGAATTAGGAGCTGGTGATATTGGTGCTGTAGTTGGATTTAAAGATATCAAAACGGGTGATACCTTATGTGCAGAAAATGCACCGATTATTTTAGAATCAATGAATTTCCCTGATCCTGTTATTGGTTTAGCAATTGAGCCTAAAACTCAAGCAGATACAGATCGACTTTCTATTGGTTTGAATAAATTATCAGAAGAGGATCCAACTTTCCGTGTGAAAACGGATGAGGAAAC
The DNA here is from genome assembly GCA_044353285.1 of Crocinitomicaceae bacterium. GTDB lineage: Bacteria > Bacteroidota > Bacteroidia > Flavobacteriales_D > Crocinitomicaceae > UBA952. The sequence continues at coordinate 23,556 of JBILCD010000006.1, forward strand.
AGGTCAAACAATCATTTCAGGAATGGGTGAACTTCACCTTGAAATCATTATTGACAGATTAAAAAGAGAATTTAAAGTAGAAGTAAGTCAAGGTGCTCCCCAAGTGGCGTATCGTGAAAATATTAACGGAACTGTTGAACATCGTGAAGCTTACAAGAAGCAATCTGGTGGTCGTGGTAAATTCGCTGATATTTTGGTTCGTATTTCCCCTCAAGATAATCCTGAAAAAACAGGTCTTGAATTCATTAATAGTGTGAAAGGTGGAAATATACCACGTGAATTTATTCCTTCTGTTGAAAAAGGATTTAAAGAATCAATGAAGAATGGTGTTTTAGCCGGTTTCCCGATGGATTCAATGAAAGTTGAATTGCTCGATGGATCTTACCATGCGGTCGATTCTGATTCTCTTTCTTTTGAATTGTGTGCAAAAATGGCATACCGTTCAGCTGTTAAAGGGTGTCAGCCAGCTTTACTTGAGCCGATTATGAAATTAGAAGTGGTTACTCCTGAGGAGAATATGGGTGATGTTGTGGGAGATTTAAATAGACGAAGAGGAATGATGAGGGGAATGGACGATCGTAATAATGCTAAGGTATTAAAAGCTGATGTGCCACTTTCTGAAATGTTTGGATATGTTACGCAGTTGCGTACAATCACTTCGGGAAGAGCAAATTCTTCTATGGAATTTTCACATTACTCTGAAGCACCTAAAAATGTTTCTGATGAAGTTATATCAAAAATAAACGGTAAAGTCACTGCATAATAATTAAATACGATGAGCCAGAAAATTAGAATAAAGTTAAAATCTTACGATCACAATCTAGTAGATAAGTCTGCAGAGAAAATCGTAAAAACGGTAAAATCAACAGGTGCAGTAGTTAGCGGACCTATTCCTTTGCCAACACACAAACGTATTTATACGGTGTTGCGCTCGCCTCACGTTATGAAAAAAGCGCGTGAGCAATTTGAATTGTGTTCGTACAAGCGCCTAATTGATATTTATAGTAGTTCGTCAAAAACAGTTGATGCACTAATGAAATTAGAGCTTCCTAGTGGAGTGGATGTAGAAATTAAAGTTTAATATTAATAATTAAGTTATGCCTGGAATAATTGGTCGAAAAGTCGGAATGACTAGTATCTACAGTGCCGAGGGTAAGTCATTACCATGCACAGTGATAGAAGCTGGTCCCTGCGTAGTTACACAACTAAAAACGCAGGACAGAGATGGTTACGAAGCCGTTCAATTAGGATTTGGTGCTCGAAAAGAAAAAAATACCCCGAATGCATTGAAGGGTCATTTCAAAAAAGCGAACACTACTCCTTTAACGAAATTGGTCGAGTTTAAAGGTTTCAATAATGTAAGTATTGGAGATGTTATTAACGTCACCTTATTTGAAGAAGGTGAGTTTGTTGATGTAGTTGGAACTTCAAAAGGAAAAGGCTTTCAAGGTGTTGTTAGACGTCACGGTTTTGCCGGAGTTGGACAAGCTACACATGGTCAGCACAACCGTTTACGTGCTCCTGGTTCAATTGGTGCTTGTTCATTCCCAGCTCGTGTATTTAAAGGAATGAGAATGGCAGGACAAATGGGTAATAAAAGACGTTTGGCACCGAATCTTGAAATACTAAAGGTAATGGCGGATAGAAATATTATAATAGTGAAAGGTTCAATTCCTGGAGCTAATGGTTCAACTGTAACAATTAAGAAGTAATGAAAGTAAAAATATACGATGCTACAGGATCGCTTACTTCAAAATCAGTAACGCTATCAGATGATGTTTTTGGTATAGAACCAAATAATCATGCTATCTACCTTGATGTTAAACAGCACTTAGCCAACAGACGTCAAGGAACTCATAAAACGAAAGAACGAGCAGAAATCGCTGGTTCTACTAGAAAAATAAAGAAACAAAAAGGCACAGGTGGCGCAAGAGCCGGTAGTGTTAAGTCTGGTACTCGCGTAGGTGGTGGAAGAATTTTTGGTCCACGTCCTCGAAACTATCATTTTAAGCTTAATATTAAGCTAAAGCGCTTAGCTAGAAAATCTGCGTTTTCCTTTAAAGCTCAAAATGAAGGCCTTATGGTATTGGAAGACTTGGCTTTTGCGAATGCAAAAACAAAGGAATTTGTGAACTTGATGAATGCACTTCAACTTTCAAATCAAAAAGTATTATTGATTTTAGGTGATAAAAATGATAGTGTTTATTTGGCTTCTCGAAACCTTGGAAAAGTTAAGGTCGTAACAGCAGATAGCGTTAATACTTTTGATGTGCTAAATGCTAGGAAGGTTGTTATGACGAGCAGCTCAGTGGGTCGAATTGAAGAAATACTAAATTAAGGGTTATGCAAGGAATTATTAAAAAACCAGTAATTACCGAGAAAGCTACAGCGGCAAGCGAAAAGCGAAACGCTTTTTCTTTCGAAGTAGACAGACAGGCAAATAAAATTGAAATTAAAAACGCTGTTGAGAAAATGTATGGTGTGCACGTGGTTGCAGTTCGTACAATGAATTATGGCGGTGGTAAGTCTTCTATGAAGTACACTAACAAAGGTATTGTTGAGCAAAAAAGCAAGCAATGGAAAAAAGCAGTTGTTACTGTAGCAGATGGTGAAACCATTGATTTGTTTACTAATTATTAATTGAAACAATGAGTTTAAAAAAATTCAAACCGACAACTCCAGGCCAGCGACATAAAATCGCGGTTGATATGAGTGATATTACTGCGTCTAAGCCTGAGAAAAGCTTGGTTTCTAGCATGAAGAAATCGGGTGGTAGGAATAATGATGGTAGAATGACAATGCGCTATTTAGGCGGTGGTCATAAACAAAAGTATAGAATCGTTGATTTTAAACGCGATAAGCATGATGTGCCTGCCACGGTTAAAACAATTGAATATGATCCTAATCGTACAGCTAATATTGCTCTTTTGTTTTATGCTGACGGTGAAAAAAGATATATTATCGCACCAACTGGTTTGAAAGTAGGTGATGTGATCCTGTCTGGAAAAACAGCTACTCCGAATATCGGTCACGCAATGTTTTTAGCAGATGTTCCACTTGGTACTGTTGTTCATAATATTGAATTAAAGCCGGGGAAAGGTGGATCGATTGCTCGAGGCGCTGGAACATATGGTCAACTTAATGCGCGTGATGGACGATACGCAATTGTTAAAATGCCTTCTGGAGAAACTAGATTGATTTTGACTACTTGCTTAGCAACTATTGGTTCTGTTTCCAATTCTGAACATAATCTTGCCGTTTCAGGTAAGGCTGGCCGTTCAAGATGGTTGGGAAGACGACCACGTGTTAGAGGTGTTGTTATGAATCCTGTTGATCACCCAATGGGTGGTGGTGAGGGTAGAAGCTCCGGAGGTCATCCAAGATCAAGAAATGGTATGCCTGCGAAAGGGTTTAAAACTAGACCAAAGACTAAGTATTCAGATAAGTTTATTATTGAAAGAAGAAAAAAATAGAGTATGAGTAGATCATTGAAAAAACCGCCATTTATTCATTACAAGGTAATGAAGCGTGTTGATGAAGCGCAAGCATCTAAGAGTAAAGCTGTTATTAAAACTTGGTCTAGAGCTTCAACCATAACGCCAGACTTCGTTGGACTTACTTTCGCAGTGCATAATGGGAATAAATTTATTCCAGTATTTGTTACCGAAAATATGGTTGGTCATAAGTTAGGAGAGTTTTCTCCAACTAGAAATTACCGAGGTCATGGCGGAAATAAAAAAGATAAAAAACGATAAGATAATTAGATAGTCATGGGTGCTAGAAAAAGATTAAGGGCAGAATTGCTTAAAGAAACGAAGAAAAAAACAGCCATCGCTGAATTGAATAATTCTACGATCTCACCAAGAAAAATGAGGTTAGTAGCGGATATGATTCGGGGAATGGAAGTTAATAAAGCGTTGAATGTATTGAATCATAATGCCAAAGATGCTTCGTTAAGCTTGGGTAAATTATTACGCTCCGCAATTGCAAATTGGGAAGCTAAAAATGAAGGGTTAGACGTGAGCCAAGAAGTATTGATTGTTAAGACAATCGATGTTGCAGGTGGCGCCATGTTAAAAAGAGTACAGCCTGCTCCTCAAGGTAGGGCACATAGAATTAGAAAAAGATCAAATCACGTGACTATCATAGTTGATGGCGTTAAATAATTAGTAAGAAATGGGACAAAAAACAAATCCAATTGGCAATAGGTTAGGTTACATCACAGGATGGGAATCAAACTGGTATGGTGGAAATGATTACAAAGACAAAATTGTTGAAGATGATCAAATTCGTAAGTATCTAAGTGCAAGGCTTATTAAGGCAAGTATTTCGAAAATAATTATCGAACGAACTCTGAAGTTAGTTACGGTAACAATTAATACTGCTCGACCAGGTGTTATTATTGGAAAAGGTGGACAAGAAGTTGATAAACTAAAAGAAGAATTAAAGAAAATCACTAAAAAAGAAATTCAAATCAACATTTTTGAAGTTAAACGACCTGAATTAGATGCTCGTTTAGTGGCTGATGGTGTTGCAAGACAATTGGAAGCTAGGATTTCATTCCGTAGGGCAATTAAAATGTCAATTGCTTCTACAATGAGAATGGGTGCGGAAGGAATTAAAATTAAAATTTCTGGTCGTTTGAATGGTGCTGAAATGGCGAGATCTGAAATGTATAAGGATGGGAGAACACCTCTTCATACGTTTAGAGCGGATATTGATTATGCACTTTCTGAGGCGCATACAACCTATGGAAGACTTGGAATAAAAGTGTGGATTTGTCGTGGTGAAGTATATGGAAAAAGAGATTTATCTCCGAATGTGGGGGTTTCTACTCAATCAAATAATCCTGTGCCTAACAATCGACCAATGGCACCAAAAAGAAAGAAAAAATAAAACGGAGTAAATAGATAAAAATGTTACAACCTAAAAGAACAAAATTTAGAAGAGTACAAAAAGGAAGAACCACTGGTTTAGCTCATAGAGGAGCGACTATTGCTTTTGGTTCTTTTGGCCTGAAAACGTTGGAGCCAGGATGGATCACTTCTCGTCAAATTGAAGCTTCTCGTATCGCGGTAACGCGCTACATGAAAAGAGAAGGAAAGGTTTGGATTAGACTTTTTCCTGACAAGCCTGTTACATCTAAACCTGCAGAGGTAAGGATGGGTAAAGGTAAAGGTGCCCCGAGTCATTGGGTGGCAGTTGTTAAGCCAGGTAAAATTATGTTTGAAGCGGATGGCGTTTCTTACGAAATCGCTAAAGAAGCAATGCGCTTGGCAGCTCAGAAATTACCCGTTAAGTGTAAGTTCGTTGTGAGAAATGATTTTGTTATACCGATTTAATTTATAATTGAAATGAAACGAGAAGAAATAGTGCTTTTATCGAACGAGGATTTAGCGAAACGTTTGAAAGATTTTAAAGATCAAATGATCAATTTAAAGTTAACGCATAAAATGGCACCCATCGAAAACCCGATGAGAATAACAGGTTTGCGTAAAATAATTGCTCGGTTGTGTACTGAGTTAACGGTTAGAGAAAATATGGCGAAAGCCGAAAATTAAAAAGCTTATATGGAAAAGCGGAATCTTAGAAAAGAGAAAATAGGTACGGTAACAAGTAACAAAATGGAGAAATCTATCGTAGTTGCTGTCGAACGAAAAGTGAAGCACCCGAAGTATGGTAAGTTCGTGAAAATGACAACCAAATTCGTAGCACACGATGAAAAGAATGATTGTAATGAGGGCGATACCGTTCGCATTATGGAAACTCGTCCTTTGAGTAAATCAAAGAATTGGAGATTAGTAGAAATTGTTGAAAGAGCGAAATAAACTGAATAATGATACAAACAGAATCTAGACTTTCAGTAGCAGATAATTCCGGAGCAAAGGAAGTCCTTTGTATACGAGTATTGGGTGGTACCAGAAGACGTTACGCGTCAGTAGGTGACAAAATTGTTGTCGCTGTGAAAAGTGCCATGCCCAATGGAGCTGTGAAAAAAGGAACTGTCGCAAAGGCAGTAGTTGTGAGAACAAAAAAGGAAATCAGAAGGCCTGATGGATCGTATATTCGATTTGATGATAACGCTTGTGTTATCTTAAATCAAACCGGCGAAATGCGAGGCACTCGTATTTTCGGACCTGTTGCACGTGAATTGCGAGAAAACAACTTTATGAAAATTGTTTCATTGGCACCTGAAGTGTTATAATTAGTAGAATATGCAAAAGAAATTAAACATAAAAGTAGGAGATTCCGTTCGTGTTATCTGCGGATCTTCTAAAGGACAAGAAGGAAATGTTACGGCTATTGATCGCACTAAAATGAGGGTAACTGTTCAGGGTGTGAATATGATCAAAAAGCATAATAAGCCTAGTGCTGCAAATCCACAAGGTGGAATTGAAGAAAAAGAAGGAACGGTTCACATCTCAAACTTAATGGTGGTTGTGAATGGAGAAGCGTCTAGAATTGGACGTAAATTGAATGAAAAAGGAAAATTGGTTAGATACGCTAAAAAATCAGGAGAAGTAATATAATGACGACTTATTCACCAAGACTTAAGGAAAGGTATAACGCTGAGATTATTCAAGGGTTAACTGAACAATTTGGATACACTTCTGTAATGAGGGTTCCAAAATTGAAAAAAATTGTGCTAAGCCAGGGCGTTGGAGATGCCGTAGCAGATAAAAAGTTAATTGAAAGTGCTGCAGCAGATCTTTCTAGAATCGCTGGCCAAAAAGCAATCACAACATTGTCTAAAAAAGACATCTCGAACTTTAAGCTGAGAAAAGGAATGCCAATCGGTACGAAAGTTACCCTGAGAGGCGATAGAATGTATGATTTTTTAGATCGACTTCTAGCGGTTTCTTTGCCTAGAACAAGAGACTTTAGAGGGATCAACCCTAAAGGTTTTGATGGGCGAGGTAATTTCAACCTTGGAATTAAAGAGCATATTATTTTTCCGGAAATAGATATTGATAAAGTTAACCGAATACTAGGAATGGACATTTCGTTTGTAACCAGTGCTGAAAGTGATGAAGAAGCTAAAGCATTATTAGACGCGTTTGGGTTTCCATTTATTAAAAAATAAAAAGGAATGGCAAAAGAATCAATGAAAGCGCGTGAGCGCAAAAGAGAAAGGTTAGTTGATAGATACGCTAAAAAGCGTGCTGAACTAACGAAAGTATTGAAATCAACATCTGCAGATGAAAATGTGCAGGCGGAAAAATGGAACGCCATGATGGCTTTACAAAAACTGCCGGCTAATTCTTCGAAAGTAAGGAAGCATAACCGATGTGGATTAACAGGACGCCCAAGAGGGTATATGAGACAATTTGGTATTTCAAGGGTGACGTTTAGAGAAATGGCACTAAACGGAAAAATACCGGGTGTGAAAAAAGCAAGTTGGTAATTGAATTAATAAATAGAAAATGACTACAGATCCTATAGCAGACTTTTTAACCCGAATTCGTAATGCGAGTTCAGCAGGTTTGAAAATGGTTGAAATACCTGGGTCGAATATTAAACGCGCAATGACGCAAATTTTATTCGATCAAGGGTATATTTTGAATTTTAAATTTGATGATGACGATAAGCAAGGCATCATTAAAATAGCGTTGAAGTATAATATTTCAACCAGAGTACCAGCAATAACTAAATTACAACGTGCCTCTAGACCAGGTCTACGAAAGTATAGCGGTTCTGCTGAAATGCCGAGGGTTTTAAATGGTCTCGGTATCGCCATAGTTTCAACTTCTAACGGTGTGATTACCGATAAAGAAGCAAGAAAATTGAAAGTTGGTGGTGAGGTTTTATGTTATGTATATTAATAATTAAGTTGTAGAAGATGTCAAGAATTGGAAAACTACCTATAAATTTACCGGCTGGCGTTGATGTAAATATCAACGGTACTACGGTTACTGTTAAAGGTAAATTAGGTGAAATGTCACAGGAAATAGATCCATGTATTACTATATCTATTGATAATGGTGTTATGACTTTCGTGAGAGAATCAGAAGCTCCAAGCCATAGGTCAAAACATGGTTTGTATCGTGCGCTTATTCAAAATATGATCATCGGTGTCTCTGAAGGTTTTAAGAAACAAATGGAGGTGATTGGTGTTGGTTTTAGAGCAAATGCTGAAGGACAGCAAATTGAATTGTCGCTTGGATTCTC
>JBILCD010000219.1:0-4058 GCA_044353285.1 Crocinitomicaceae bacterium
AGTAATTCCTTTGATATTAATAATGCCATTAGATGGGTTTGGATGAATGGTTAATGGGGCAATAATCCCTTCAATTAACCCAGCCGTACCAATAATGATTTTATATCCACCGAATGAAGCCGGTTGGGTAACAGGCGTAGGAGGTAAACCTGGAAAAAGAACAATTAAAACAGTCGCATCAATTTCAATGGTAATGGGATACGTTCCAGTTACACCACTAATGCCATATACATTAGCACATCCATTAGCGCCCCCATTGTAGGTGCAATTGTTGTTACAAACGTAGTTATATCCAGCCGGTAAACCCGCAACATTCGTTACGGTAAAGCTTTGTATGGCAGAACCAACAAATTGTCCAGATGGATCTAAATCAAGGGTTACTGTAGAAGGAACCTTGAAGTTTAAATCCGCTGAATACGTGACATTGGCAGTTGCCCAAGGTAAATTTTGGGTGGTGTCTGGCCAAACTCCAAAAGCGGAATCTTGAAAGTTAACACCCGGGGTACAGGATTGGCTAGACGCATTAAAAACGGTAAATGCGACAAAGCTTAAAAAAAGTAAGGTTGTTTTCATAAATAAAGATTTTAAGTTATACGTATCAAAGATAGGATAATTATTACAATGATGTACCAATGCATAGAACTTTCTAACTTTCCAACCATTCGAAGAGCAGAAATAGATACCTTTGTCGTATGATAATTTATAATGTTACCTTAAGCATTGACGAGGAGGTTTCCGCCGATTGGTTGTTGTGGATGCAAGAAACACACATCCCTTCAATAATGGATACCGGGTGCTTTATGGAGTGCCGTTTATCGAAAATATTAGGCGAACAAGAAGGAGGATTAGCTTATTCGGTGATGTATTTAGCAAGGGATCAAGCGGCTTTGGATGGGTATAACATCAGGTATGCACCTGACATGCAAAAAGCCCACGCGGATCGTTTTGCAGGAAAGTTTTCCGCATTTAGAACGAGTCTGGAGTTAATTAAACAGTTTGATAAATGATGTTTGTTCGCCCTAAAAAACATCTCGGCCAACATTTTTTAATTGATAAAAACATCAGTGAAAAAATAGCCGCTCAGTTTACAGGTCATAATGGTTGTTTTAGGGTTATTGAAGTCGGTCCAGGAACAGGAGCATTAACAAACCCACTAATGAAACGTGGTGATTTAGAGTTGTATTTAATGGAAGTTGATACTGAATCGATAGATTTTCTAATTAAAGCATATCCAACCTATACCAAAAAGATTTTGCAAGAAGATTTTTTACGGGCCGATTTGGGGGCTATTATGGGCGAAGAACCATTTTCTGTTGTTGGAAATTTTCCCTACAATATTTCCTCGCAGATATTATTTAAGTGCTTAGATTACAGGCATCAAATACCCGAAATAATGGGAATGTTTCAAAAAGAGGTCGCTGTGCGTATAGCAGAAGCACCTGGATCAAAAGACTACGGAATAATTAGCGTATTACTTCAAACATTCTATACCATCAATTATTGCTTTACCGTTGATGAGCAGGCATTTAATCCACCTCCAAAGGTGAAGTCGGGGGTAATTAGATGTTTACGAAATGAAAGAACATCGCTTCCCTGTAGCGAAAAATTATTTATTCGTGTCGTTAAGACAGCCTTTAATCAACGTAGAAAGACAATGCGAAATTCTCTAAAAAGCTTAACGAATGGTAAAGAACTCCCACCTCAATTTTCCGGACAACGGCCCGAAAGGTTGTCAGTTGACGAATTTATTGAACTTACTCAGTTTATTGAGGCGGAATGTTTATCTTGAATAATTAACTTTACAAAAAAAACAACAACAATAGCTAAAAGAATGTCTTCACAAAACAAATTAACAATAAAGTCGGCCTTAGAATTAGTTTACACCGATGATCTGGCCAATGTGTGCATTGGACTTAAGCAGTTGGAAGTATGCGCCGATTTGAGCGTCATTGAACCCATCGTCGCCATTGCTTCTATCACGACTAATAGGGCTATAAAAAAAGAAGTGTTGGAATTTTTATCAAATGTTATTGACCCAAAGTTACCTCCCTTATTTTTGCCTTTTATACAAGAGGAGAAATATGCCTCTATTCGACAAGAATTATTGTCTGTGGTATGGAATAGTAAATTAGACTACTCGTCTTTTTTAGCCGATTTTGTAGAGGTAGCGATTGAGGGAAATTTCATAATAGCCTTAGAATGCTTAACAGTATTAGAGAATTTAGAAGGGCCATTTGAAGAGCATCAACTATTAGAATCGCAATTGCATTTAAAAGAATACATCGCTTCTGATCGGTCCATGGAGGATGATCAAAAAACAACTGTTATTAGTGAAATAGCCCTTTATATCAGGGAACAAAACGAAGGCGTTGATGCCGATTTATTATTCGACGAAGAATAGTAAAAGCGCAATTATTTGGATAAGTCGAGTATGCTTTTGTTTTGGCGCTCGATAATAGTTTGGTTCATTTCAAGGAAAACGTCAAATTGTTGAGCATAATATCGGTAACTATCCTCGTAGCTTTTGGCACTTACGCCATATTTTTTAAATACATTTTCCGCCGCTAATTTTAAGGGTTCTTTATAGATGCTTGGCATGCCAAATGTTCGCTGATAATAACTTTCTAAACGCAACATTTCTTCCATTACTAAAGTCATTTTATCCTTTTCTATCAAGTTTTTAGGCGTCTCAGGCTTTTCCACTAAGGAACATCCAATTAAACAGAATAGTAGAAAAAAAAGGATTGTCTTCATTACTTAATGATTAAAGCTTAGGCGTTGCCCAAGAAAGTGATCGATAAGTTTTCCGTTCTGACACACTAAATTCCCATTGATAAAGGTATGACTAACACTATGAGAAAACACTTGCCCATTAAACGGACTCCATTTACATTGGTATAAAACCTGATCATTTGAAACTATTTTGTTTTGTTTGGGATCAATCAACACAATGTCTGCAGCATACCCCTCCCTCAAAAATCCCCGATTAGTAATTCTAAAAAGTGTTGCTGGGGCATGAGCCATCTTTTCAACCACGCGTTCAATACTAATTTTCCCCTCAATGGATTTTTCTAGCATTGCCAGAAGGGCGTGTTCCACTAAAGGTCCTCCGGATGGTGCACTTGAGTAAGCGTTTTCTTTTTCTGAAATCGTATGAGGGGCATGATCACTTGCGATTACATCAATTCGGTTATCCAATACAGCCTTCCAAATTTCAGCCCGGTCCTCCGCGGTTTTAATGGCAGGATTCCACTTAATCCAATTCCCTTTTGTTGCATAATCGGCATCGCTAAACCATAAATGATGAATACAAGCCTCCGCGGTAATCAATTTTTTTTCTAACGGAATACTGTTATCGAAAAGTTCCGTTTCTTTAGCAGTCGATATATGAAGGACATGCAGGCGAGTCCCATATTTCTTGGCTAATCTGACCGCTAGCGATGAAGAGAGAAAGCACGCTTCGGCACTACGAATTTTAGGGTGTGCCTCGATGGGAATAGATTCTCCGTAGATTTTTTCATAGTGTTGTAAATTAGCCCTAATGGTGCCCTCATCCTCACAATGAGTTGCAATTAGCAGAGGCACTGACGAGAATAATTTATCTAAGGTTTTTTCGTTATCGACAAGCATATTTCCAGTCGAAGACCCCATAAAAACTTTCACCCCACAGACCTTTTTCTTATCTGTTTTAAGAACCTCTTCTAGATTTTCATTAGAGGCTCCCATAAAAAAGGAATAATTAGCCAATGACGATTGAGCAGCAATCGTATACTTATCTTCTAATAACGATTGAGTTAAGGCATTGGGAATGGTGTTTGGCATTTCCATGTATGATGTTATCCCACCTGCTGCCGCGGCTCGAGATTCTGAATAGATGGTTCCTTTATGGGTCAATCCAGGCTCTCTAAAATGAACTTGGTCATCTATGCATCCAGGAATAAGGAATTTGCCTTCGGCATTAATTTCTATAACAGAATACGGAACTTGAATATCAAGGGCAATTTTCTCAATGCATCCATTGCGTATTAATAGATCGCTTACAAATCGCTTTCCTTCAT
>JBILCD010000061.1:0-11908 GCA_044353285.1 Crocinitomicaceae bacterium
CCATTAATGTCGGTGCCCTGAGCTTCAGTGCCTAGCACTTGTAAATCGATGGTTTCCCCATTAATAACGACACTTGGACTCATATGAAAAACACCTAATTGCGCTAAAAGATATGCGGTACCTGAGTTTTTTTTCTGTCCAAATTGGAAAGGAAAGTAATGAAATTCTACACCGCCTGAAACTTCCTTAATAGATGATTGAAAAGAAAGATTTCGGTTAATGGTCACAGGATTTTTTGCATCACTGTCATATGCCTCGACTTTCCCTTGAAGGTAGTTAAAACGAACGGACAATCTTGAATGCACATTATACCTAAACATTAGTCCACCTGCCCAATTACTTTTATAGAAAGGCTTAAATTTATTTAAGTCGCCAATGTAATACATTTGACCAATCGATACTCCAAATTCAGAACGTGAAAAAAAATTTGCCTGCTGAGCGTGTGTAGAAGAGAAAAACAGGATGAAAAAAAAAGATAAAATCTTAATTTTAAGTAGATTAGGTGTAAATAAATAAAGATTTTGCTTTCGGTTCATTTTATTTTTAACAAGTCCAACAAATAATAGATTGATCGTCGGAACAAGAAACGAAAGAATGTTCATTTTGTTTCATTAGTGTATTGACAGAAAACCTATGCCCACCATGCTTCGCCTCAATTTTTTGAATTAAGTCCCAATTTTTTGTATCCCAAACCTTAATTGTTTTATCACGACTAGCTGTTACGATAATTTTACCATCTAATAAACTAATGATATCATAGATAACAAAACGGTGAGCAGGAAAGCGTAAAACCAACTCATTTGTGGATCTATTCCACACACACAAATGGGCATCTTTCCCGCCACTAATCGAAAATAAATCAGAAAAAGTAACATATGCAGTGGCACCGAGCAGATGGTTGCCAAAAGTTGCTATTTCATTAAAAGAATCACAATCAAACGAACGTAATGTACCATCCTGACAGCAAATCACAAAAGAAGATGCTTTCTCATTGAGGATAATACGTCTAATTTTTCCCGCATTAGTGGGAATTTTTAGAACTAAATCAAAGGTATTAATGTCCCAAACACAAATATTTCCATTGGCATCCGAAGAATATAAATGACGATTGGTTCTATGCTCACAGAAAGCAAAAATGCTATAATTATGCCCAACTAATTGCTTAATCTCTATTCGCTTTTCAATATCAAAAACAAGTAATGCGCCTGATTGTAAACCCACAACAAGCAATTTCGATTGGTCCACTAGGGAAAGTGCGAAAGGCGTATCATGTAATTTTATAGAAAATCGATCTTGAATTCCCAGTTGCTTTGACCAACGCGCTATAAACTTATCGCCACTGGCAGAATAAATATAGGAATCATCCTCTGCAATGGCATAAACTGGACCTGCGTGTCCGGAAATCGATAAGGATTTATGAAAATTAATAGCAGACACTATTCGTCATTCATATCCATTTCATCATCATTGACATGCTTTAAACGATCAGCATAATCAGATGGCAGGAAATCAAAGAAGGTGTCGCCACGAAGTCCTAATCGAAGACATTCTAAAGGAATCATGTCATTTGGAGCAATATTACCAAGATTAACTTCTGCACCAAATAACTTAATAAACCAAACTTGTTGATTTTTTTGAGGAGCTTCCCACAAAATAGATTCAGGCGCAACTTTGGCAATAATTCGATTAATCAGCATAGTATGGGCTGTCCCATTTGGACGAAAAACACCAACATTTCCAGCTTCTCTACCTTCAGCAATAACTTTCCAACTACCTGCATCAAGCTCAGCTTTCATAGAATTAACCCATTTAGCAGGCGAAATCATTATACCGGAATCCTTAGAACCAACTTCAGATAGTACTGTTTTGTGCCGTGCTAATTGCTTAATAATTCGACATTTTTCTTTATGAGGGATAATAATCGAACCATCGGAAATCTCGGCTAAATCAAGGTCATATTTATCTAAAACACGAAGATAATCTTCATAACAACCACGGGCATAAAAAGCTTCGAATAATGTACCACCTAAATAAGGCCTTATTCCTGCTTCCTTGTATAATTTAATTTTAGCAGCAAAATCTTTGGTAACATAAGAAGTTCCAAATCCAAACTTAACAATGTCTGTTAAATGAGCGGAGGCTTCAATAAAATCTTCGGTTTCTCTTAATCCGAGACCTTTATCCATCATCATAGTAATACCTTGATTTCTAGGCTTATCAGATCTTTCTGGAATATAAGGTAGTGTAAAATTTAATTCATTCATCTTGCGTCAAAGATACAAAATCTTGATCATCTAACAATGCCGGATTAATTTCAAATAATTGCTTTGCAGTTATTTCATTTTTAGATAAACATTTCGCAAATAATTCAAGCGCATGTTTTTTTTGACCGAGCATCCAGTTTAGATTGACTTCTAAGACCGCTGAAATAGGATTTGAATTATGCTCAGCAATAAAATTTTGCAAGAAATCCATCGCATCCATAGAAGAATTTTTAGCTTTAAAAGCAACATAATCCATCAAGCAATCCTCATCTTCAGCATCGAGCATCAAGGAAGATTGATAATACTTATCGGCGAGGTCATTATTGTCAATTTTCTCATACGCCCCTGCAAGCACGTGGTGAATTGCCGCATTTTCAGGATCAAAATCCAAGGCCTTTTGAATCAATATAATTCCTTCTTTTGTTTTTCCCTCCAAGTCTTCAATGATGCCTAATCCGAGCCAAGCTTCTGGTAATGTTGGAGCTAATTCAATGCTTAATTGATAATAATGGCGAGCGAGTTTAAATTCATTCAACTGCTCGTGCGCTTCTCCGATATAACAATAAGACATGGCATCGTCCCCATCTAACTTTATACATGTTAAAAACCGCTCAATGGCCTGATGATATTTTTCAAGGGATAAGTAAGCATTTCCCATATTAAAATAAACAGGACCAAAATCAGGATTAATCAGGATTGAATAGTCGTATGCCCAAATTGCTTTTTCGAAATTCTCTGATTTAGAAAATGCATTTCCTAAATTATACCATGCCGTAAATGAATACGGACTTTCATCGATAAAGTCAGAATAACATTTAATTGCTTCATCATAAAATCCAGCTTGATCATAACAAAAAGCAATTTCGTATAAGGCTGCTTCATTTTGAGGATTGGCTTTCAACGCTTCCTTCAATATCTTGCATGCCTCAAGGTATTCACCCATACTTTGATGCTCCATTGCGATATCAATATAAACCTCATCACGATCTTCAATTTCGCAATATTCCAAGGCCATCTTAAAATATTTAATCGCATTTTTAGGATCGCGGAGTTGACTAAAAATAGAAGCTTTAGTAAGTAATAACTCCAAATTATTTATGGCTGTTTTTTCGATTTGATTTAAGATATCCAAGGCGTCAGTAAGCAGACCTAGACCACTCATTGATTGCGCTAATCTCAGTTTAAATAAATCATTATAATAAAAATGATAGTTGGCCATTTCTGATGCGGACCGAGCTTTAGCATATTGCCCGACTAACAAATAGTGATCAATTAGGGCCTCTAATCGATCGCTTTCCATAAATCCAATAGAATCACCTTTTAAATGAGCTTCGAAATACTCGATGTCTTCATTCAATTTATTCTCAGCAAAATCGTCGTCGTCGTCGTCGAACATAATTTATTTTGTATAAAAATAAAAATTAATGAATTGAATTAAGGGTGTAAATAAAAATAATTATGAACAATATTATTTTACTAAAACAGAAAATTATAAAAGCGTTTCAATAATTTTGTCCATGCTAAATCCTTCTGCTTCCGCTTTATAATTTTTAACTAGTCGATGACGAAGAATAGGCTTAGCAACGATTTTCACATCCTCAATATCGGGAGAATACCTTCCATTTATTGCGGCGTGACATTTTGCACCAATAATTAAGTATTGGGATGCCCTTGGACCAGCTCCCCAAGTAATGTATTTTTTAGTAATCTCAGGCACATTATCACTATTTACCCTTGTGCTTCCCACTAATTTTACCGCATATTCCAACACATTATCCGCAACAGGTATTCGTCTAATTAAATCTTGATAATCGATAATTTGCTGAGCAGAAATTACAGGATTAATAATGTGATGGAAGTCAGAAGTCGTTGATTGAACAATGGCTAATTCTTCCGTATATGACGGATAATCAACCCAAATATTAAACATGAATCGATCAAGTTGTGCTTCAGGTAAAGGATACGTTCCCTCTTGTTCGATTGGATTTTGAGTCGCTAAAACAAAAAATGGAGCGTCTAATGTATAGGTGGTTCCTGCGGCTGTTACACGTCTTTCTTGCATCGCTTCCAATAATGCAGATTGCGTTTTTGGTGGCGTTCTATTGATCTCATCTGCTAAAATCATATTTGAAAACAATGGCCCTTTTATAAACTTGAAATTCCTTGTTTCATCCAAAATTTCAGAACCAATGATGTCAGACGGCATCAAATCTGGGGTAAATTGAATCCTATTAAATCCTAAACCTAAGGATTGAGCAATCGTATTAATTAATAAGGTTTTAGCTAAACCAGGCACACCAACCAGGAGACAATGACCGCGTGAAAACATAGAAATTAAAACTTGATCAACTACCTCATCTTGTCCAATAATAACCTTATGAATTTCTTGCTTCAATAATTTATAATGTTCTACAAGCTCGTCTAATTTTACTTTATCTGACATAGTATTTTTTATTTCATTTAATTTGCGATCCAGTTCAATCTAAAATTACAATTGATATAATCATCATCAATTCTAAAAAAAGCATTGCCCATTTTTGCTTTAAGCCAATTATCAATAACTTTTTGTTTTTTGTCGTTTTCTGCCGCTACTTTAATCAGTGCATAATCATCCACTAAATTAGCCTTATGCTGAGGATATCTTTCCATTAGGCGAACAATTCGAATACCTTGTTTCCTTTCGTAGATGTCCATATACAAGTTAGGACTCGATATGTCGCCTTTTTCCATGGCATCCGTTAAGAGATATATTTGCTGATCGATCTCATTTAAATCATCCATGCTCCATGATTGATCACCTGTATAAGGATTAGAAATAATACCATGATTTTGTTTTGTGATCGCCTCATTTGAAAATCTGATTACTGCTTCATCCCAGGTAATTTTATTTTGTTTCAGCAAGAGGTAACAAGAATCCATTAAGTTGGAAGATAAATCAAGGGCTTTATTATTAAATTCCGGCCTCTTTAAAATATGTAGACAAACATAATCGTCTCCCTTTCTACTGATTAACTTAATAATATGGTATCCAAATTCCGTTTCGATAATTTCTGATACCTCACCAACTTTTAATTTATAGACAGTTGATTCAAATTGAGAAACCATCATTCCCCGAGAACCGGAAATTTTACCTCCCAATTGAGCGCTTCCATAATCATCAGATTGAATCCGAGCTTGAGTTTCAAATGATTTTTCATTCGTAACAATATCTACTCTAATAGCAGCGATTTTTTTAAAGGCGATTAACTTATCATCTTTCGTAATCTGCGGATAATTAACAATTTGCTGAAAGCTTAATTTCATGTTTATAAATGGAATGCTATCGGAATTTAGAGAATTAAAATAAGTATAAACCTCTTTCGGAGTAACAGTGACATTTTCAGTAATTGTTCGGAGCATTTCTTGGGCCAGCAACTTATCTTTTATTACCACTCTAAATTCATCTTTTATCTGAGTGATGGTCTTGCCATAAAACGCTTCTAATTTTTCTCGGCTACCTATTTTACTTTGAATTACCCTCAAGCGATTTTCCATCTCAGCATCGACTTGTTCATCAGTAATAACAAGGCTGTCTAACTTCGCTTGATTGATGTATAACTCTTCAGACATGAGTTGCTCAAGAATAGAACAATCCATCATCGATGTAACTTCAACACCAGCTTGAACCGCTTGCATTTTTTGACTTTCAATATCAGAGAGCAGAATTATGTTATCACCTACTTGGGCAATAATTTTATCGATTACCTCATTCTGCGAAAATAAAGTAGTTGATGAAACAAAAACAACTAAAACGAATAGAACTAATTTTACCATTTATTTACCTAAAGTGTAAAGAACATCATAAAAAATAACGATTGGGTGTTTAATTCTTAGTTCCTTTATCCATTCTTGTTCAAGGAAGTTTTGATAATCAGACGTAATAGCTCCCTTTGCCTCTGTGAATTCTTTTCTCATAACAGGTAATTTGTTGGAAACTTTTACCACATAAAATTTGCCTTCAAACTCATACATTTTATTTACACCTAGAACTAAATCTCTATCTTTTAAAGTGGGCGTTTGCGTTACATCAAACTTATTCATTTTTACTTTGAGGTTTAATTCACTATCCTTATTAACAACATCCAAAACATGCTTAGAATTAATTGTGTCATTCGCTATCATGCTAGACACTTTTGAAGCAATATCAGCATTTAAACATTCATAAATTGTTGCATCCACCCTATTTGGCCACTGATATTTGTCTCTATTTTGGTTAAAAAATAATCTTAAACCACTCGTGTCTTTTACTGCTTTATTCCAAACCTTATCAGACATTACTTCATAAAGTAATATACCGTCATGGTACTCATTCACTAAAGCCTTATATTCTGGGTACTTGTTAGCAAGTTGACTTTCTTCATACTCTAAAATAGCAGCCTTCTCCCAATTCTTCAATTGCATAGAAACCACAGATGAAGGAAGGTCTTTTTTAATTCCCCTGTAATTTTTCAATAAGTATTCAGCAAAATCTTTCTGCTTGAATTTTTTCTTATTTAGTGTAAACATCACTTTATTTGATTTCAACTTATCATAATTCCACTTACCCATGAAATACGTTGAATCGATATTAGATACAAACCAATTACTTGGCTTAGATCCGGCATTTGAATACTTGTATTTTGCTTTTAATTTAGCAACAAAGGAATCTTGGGTTTTTTTAGATCGTTCATCTTTATTCACTTTCATTTGAATTTCTTTCTTTGCAAGGTCAAAAGACTTAACATCGGTCCATTCTAATCGCTTAATAATATGATAACCATAATCTGTTTTGATAGGAGCGCAAATATCGCCATCTTTTTTTAGCGTATACGCCGCATCTTCGAACACTGGAACCATACGTTGAGTTGTACCAGAACCAAAAGCTGGCAATTCCCCACCTTTTTTGGAAGTGCCTGCATCATCGGAGTTCAATGCAACCATTTCATCCCATTTTGCTCCCGTTAACAACTTTTGATAAATCTCATTAATTTTCTTTTCGGCATTATCTTTCGCCTCTTGACTAACCTCTTTACCTGTTGAAATCATCAAATGAGCCACTTTTATAGTTCCTCTTGCTTGACGTTTGTCTGTAACTTTTACAATATGGTAACCATATCGTGTCCTAAAAGGATTAGAAACTTGACCTACAGCCGTTTTGTATGCGTTATCTTCAAAGGGATATACCATCTGAAAAGCAGTAAAATAACCTAAATCACCACCATTATTTTGAACGGAGGGATCATCAGAGCCATTTTTCATCTTTGCAACAGATGCAAAATCTTCCCCTTTATCAAGACGAGCTTTCAAGCCCATCAATCGATTGTATGCCGCCAATGTATCAGCAGGCAAGGCATTTGGATTCACATTAATCAAAATGTGGGAAGCACGAATTTCAGAGCGTGTTCGCTCATACGCCTCAATAACCAATGCTTGATTTTGAGAGGAATCAATGAGATATGGAAAAGCCAATTGCTTTCTGTACCCTTCTAATTCTTTCTTTAATTTAGGAATGGTATCGTAACCCAAAGCCTCCGCCTCAGCTACTTTTAATTTAAATTTTTGAAATAAATCCATGTACTCATCCAATGATACTTTATCATATTTAGGAGTAGGATTATTTTTTAAATAAATAGATAAGAATTCAGACTTATAGACTGATTCTCCATCCATTTTCATTACGGCAGCATCTTTTTGAGCAAAAGAAGTTCCGATAAAAAGTAAGGCAAGCGAAAAAAATAAAGATTTCATATTGATAATTAAGTTAGTTATTTAATACTATAATTTGGTGCTTCACGGGTTATCATGACATCATGCGGATGAGATTCCCGCATTCCTGCAGTGGTGATACGAACAAAGCTAGCCCCTTTTAAGTGCGCGATAGAGGCTGCACCACAATATCCCATACCAGCCCGCAAGCCTCCGATAATCTGATACATTACTTCGGCCATATTTCCTTTATAGGGAACACGACCAGAAATTCCTTCCGGCACTAATTTTTTGATATCATCTTCGGCATCTTGAAAATAACGGTCTTTCGATCCTAATTGCATGGCTTCAATAGATCCCATTCCACGATACGATTTAAATTTTCTCCCTTCAAAAATAATGGTCTCGCCTGGCGATTCTTCCACACCGGCAAACATTGAACCTAGCATAACACTGTCTGCACCTGCAGCAATTGCTTTAACAATATCGCCTGTATAGCGAATACCTCCGTCAGCAATTACAGGAACACCAGATCCTTCTACTGCCTTAGCTACCTCATTGATTGCCGTAAGTTGCGGAACCCCAACACCTGCTATAATTCGAGTAGTACAAATTGATCCTGGTCCAATTCCAACTTTAATCCCGTCAGCACCAGCAGCCACTAAAAATTTTGCTGCTTCAGCAGTGGCAATATTTCCAACCACAACCTCTATGTGCTCATATTTTTCTTTGATCAATTTTAGCTGTTCAACAACGCCTTTTGTATGTCCATGAGCCGTATCAATTACTAGTGCATCAACACCAGCTTCCACTAAAGCGCTAACGCGATCCATGGTATCGAAAGTTACACCAACGGCAGCTGCAACACGCAAGCGACCTAAATTATCTTTACATGAGATTGGATGTTCTCTAACCTTTATAATATCACGGTAGGTAATTAAGCCAATTAACTTATTTTGATCATCAACGACAGGCAACTTCTCAATTCTATTTTCTTGTAAAATTCCTTCGGCAGTTTGTAAATCGGTTCCATCACCTGTTGTAATAACGTTTTCTGATGTCATTACTTCCACAATTGGCCGATCTATATTTTTTTCAAACCTTAAATCCCGATTGGTTAAAATTCCTTTCAAGATTCTATTTTCATCAACAATTGGAATTCCACCAATGCTATGTTCGCGCATTATTGCAAGAGCATCTTTCACTAAAGCAGATGACAATAAAGTAATGGGGTCAATTATCATCCCACTTTCAGACCGCTTAACCTTACGAACATGCATGGCTTGATCGGCAATCGACATGTTTTTATGGATAACACCAATCCCTCCCTGCTGAGCAATCGCAATCGCTAATTTATACTCCGTAACGGTATCCATTGCTGAGGATAAAATAGGGGTTTTAATGGTAATGTTACGAGAAAACTTGCTTTCCAAAACGACATCTCTAGGCAATACCTCCGAATACGCAGGCACTAAAAGCACATCGTCATAGGTAAGACCTTCTGTAATATTCTGTAAATTATCCAATGACATTCAGCGGTATATTTAAATAAACGTCTGCAAATTTACAAAAAAAAAGATGATTTTTCAGCATAAAACAGAGGGGAAATATCATAATAAAGCTAAAATATTTTAAGATGGCGAGAATATTGATTAATCTTGTAATTCATATGAAACTCAAAAGATATTTCATCCTAATTTTTTTACTGCAATGCATGGGCATTCATGCTCAGCGTATGGTGCTAGACACCAGCAGTATGATTCAACTTTCAGGCGTGATTGTTTCAGAGATTGATTTAGCCCCAATTCCTTTTGTAACCGTATACGATAAATCAATCAAGCGAGGCGTAATTGCCGATTATTACGGTTTTTTTTCAATGGTATCTTTTCCTGGGGACACCATCTTTTTCTCAAGTCCAGGCTTTAATACATCTTCCTTTATTGTGGCTGATACTTTAAAGGATGATCGATACAGCATCATTCATATGCTCACCAAAGACATTCAAAATTTACCAGAAATAACAGTTTATCCTTGGCCATCTAGAGATGATTTCGCAAGGTATTTTGTTGAAATGCAGCCTTACGATGATGCACTTCGAAAAGCACAGCGAGAATTATCTGGAGAATCCCTAGCTTTTGTTGCTGCTCGACTTGATGCAGATGCATCCTTAGCATCCGGATACGTTCAAAACCAGCGAAATACAAAATTATATACCAATGGTCAGCTCCCGGTTAACAATTTACTAAACCCGTATTCATGGGCGAAATTAATTAGTGATTGGAAAGAAGGGAAATTAAGCAGGCAATAAAGTACTAATTGGTAGGGTAACACAAAAAATATTTTTCTACCGGTTGAGCCAAAGCCGAAATATTCAAGTTGTCAGATGCCGCACTTAAATCAATTATTTCGCCGTTTTTCATTAACAATTTGATGTTTTCCTTGTCTTGATTATACGCTTTATTTGTTAAAATATCTTGATAAACAAAGTATTCAACATCGGGCATACTCAAGCCATAAGTTGTGGCGCAAAGCTCTTTTTCATAGCTTATTCGATCAGCACTAAAGGGCGTTTTACTAATTTCAATTTTAAATAACTTTCGGTTGACTAGTCCCTTAGCTAATTTTGACAAAATGGGATCTTTTTCATCTTGCCAAACCTTAATTGAACTCCAAATATCATAATCATCCAAGCGGGAAAAATAATCAAGAACTTTAGTATTCGTTTCAAAATCAACTTTAGTAATATCATTTTCGAGAAAAAATTGTAATGCTGGACTACAAAATAAAGGATTTCCCATTTTAATTAATGCCTTGGCTCGTCGTAATGTTTGAATCAACATGTTTTCAGCAACAACCACCGTCTTATGCAAATAAACTTGCCAGTACATTAAGCGTCGGGCAACAATAAACTTTTCAATAGAATAGATTGCTTTTTCTTCCAATACAAGATAGCCATCATGCACGTTCAACATTTCAATTAATCGATCTGTACCAATAATCCCCTCACTCACACCACTATAAAAGCTATCGCGGTTTAAATAATCCAATCGATCCATATCCAATTGACTCGACACCAACTGATATAGAAAAGGCTTTGTGTATTGATTTTTAAATATGGCATGAGCATTTTTCAAATCGCTACCAAACTCTTCGGTTAAGCGCTCAATAAAATACCCTGATATTACTTCATGACTAACACCAGAGACGATATCATATTCCAAAGCATGGCTAAAAGGGCCGTGACCAATATCATGTAAAAGAATCGCTAATAAAGCTGCGCGCTCTTCATCAACAGTGATTTCATGTCCTTTTCGACGAATGGTAGCGATTGCTAATGACATTAAGTGCATGGCACCAAGTACATGATGAAAGCGCGTATGTAATGCCCCTGGGTACACCAAATGACTCAAGCCCAACTGCATAATTCTCCTCAAACGTTGCATGTAAGGATGCTCAAGCACATCAAATATTAATTCATCAGGAATAGAAATAAAACCATAAACAGGATCGTTGATGATTTTCTTTTTATTGTTTGTCGTTCGATTTGGTCGCAATTGATTACTTTTAAATTCTTAACCAAAACTATTAAAAATTAGCCATATGCAAGGTAAAATTCTATGGGCAGATGATGAAATCGAATTATTAAAGCCACATATTTTATTTCTAGAGTCGAAAGGATACAGCGTAGAGGCCGTTACAAATGGCTCTGATGCCATTGATAAAGCAACTGAAAACACCTTTGACATTATTTTTCTAGATGAAAATATGCCAGGATTATCTGGTTTAGAAACATTATCAAGAATTAAAGAAATAATTCCTTTAATTCCCATTGTGATGATTACGAAGAGTGAAGAAGAATACATTATGGAGGAAGCAATAGGAAGTAAAATCGCCGATTACCTCATCAAACCCGTGAATCC
>JBILCD010000062.1:0-11905 GCA_044353285.1 Crocinitomicaceae bacterium
TTCCGGTATAAGGCTGAACGTACTTGTTTTTAAGTTGGGTAGTAATTAAAATCGTATCGGTGGTTCCATAGGGACTTTGATAAAAGTCCAATTCTCGGCGAATTGCCTCACTTGAATTTCGATGACGACCCATCTTTTTAAATTGAAGCCTTTGCTGAAAACTTAAAGTGGAAAAACGATCGTGTGCACTTCGCTTATAAACGTAATTCGATTTAGTGCTTGATTGGTCGTTTGCTATCAGTAGTCTAAGATACTCTTCAAGCCCTACAAATCCCCCCGTATTATTTCTTAGATCAATTACCAATGATTCGACCTGCTTTTCTTTAATTTCTTTGAAAATTTGTGTGAGCTTGTTCTTAAATTTTTTATAAGATTTGGGGCTAAAAGACGATATAACAAGGTGAGCAACGGAACCCTTTATACTTAAAGATACGTTTTTTTCATTTGGCGTAATTTCCAGTAAATTACTTGAGCGATTAAACAATGGAGCCTTTAGTACAACGGATACCGTGTCCTGGCCTGGCAAAGTATATTTAATGTTTTTTTTTGGAGATCTAGACATTAAATTTAATAAAGAATTGAGTTGGGCAATTGAAAATTCTTCTCTAGCAGAAGCAACATCTCCATCTGTTGGGCTAAGTCGAAACGACGACTCTTGTGTTTTTTTAATGTTTATTTGGTCAAAGGATATTAATTCGCTCCCTTTAGGAATGCGGTTTTTCCAACTTTTTTCGACTAAGATTTTATTATCAATCTCGACTAAACGAAATGGTAGAAAATAGCGTCGCTTATATTTATAGGATGCTAAATATTTTGGAATTAAAAAGGTGTGGGAATCCTTTAGAAGGCGCACCCAATCCGAAACCAATAACGAAAAATCATAAATGGAAAGAGGTTCATTGACCATCAATATCGAAGCATTATAAGAAGAATCAAAGGATGCTTTTGAACAATAGGCGTAAAGTGAGGGATGTACCTCATCGAGTTTCCTTTTGATAAATTGAAGATCACTTAATAATAACTCGGGACATATCTTGTCGTTTAATAGATCTACCTTGGACTTAAAAAAGAACGATGTGCAAAATTGAGCCTGAGCCTGAGCAATGAATAAAAGAAAAAGTAACTGGATGAACAGGGCCTTCAACATGGAGCTTTCGTTTATGCAAAGATAAAAAAGCACTTGATTAAACGGCTTTGATAGCACAATGATTTTTTGGGTCCGAAAGGCCCTTATTATTCTGATACAGTTATTAATTAAACTATTTAGCTTTTACGTGTTAGCAAAAACAATGCGATGTTATATTTGTATTTTATCGATATAATTATAGTTTTTATAGTATGGGGCAAAAAACAATATTAATAGCAGGAGGCTCAGGTTTAATCGGACGCGCACTTTGCGATACGTTGCGGAACAAGGGACACATTGTCTATGTTTTAAGCCGAAGTCCGAAAAAAGAGGGCGATATTTTTTGGAATCCTGTATTAAAACAGCTTGATAATGCTCTATTGAATGATGTTCAAGTAATCATAAACTTGACTGGTGAGGGAATTGGAGAAAAAAATTGGACGCAAAACAGAAAAGTAGCACTTCGAAATTCTCGCATCGAAACAGCAAGCTTATTATTCGAAAAGGCAAAAACAATGACGGATTTAGAGTATTACATTGGTGCATCAGGGGTAAACTGCTACGGTTTTGAAGGACAAGAAGAAAAGAATGAAGCAATGCCTTACGGTAATGACTTTTTATCTGAACTTGTGCAAGAATGGGAACGGTCTAGTGATTTGTTTTTAGAGAAGTGTCCAGTTGTTAAACTTCGTATTGCGGTAGTGTTGTCAAACGATGGTGGACTTCTTAAAAAATTCCAACCTTTATTAAAGTTGCGATTCTTTCCTTTCTTTGGAGATGGAAAACAATTATTATCATGGATTCATATAGACGATTTATGTCGGCTTTTTGATTTTTGTATAGAACAGCGGCCTCAAGGCTCATTTAATGCTGTATCTGGAAATGACTCAAGTTATGCTTTTGCCAAAACCCTTTTAAAAAAAAGTGATAGGTGGGGCACTATCATTCGGATACCTGGATGTCTTATTAAAACTTTTTTTGGCGAAATGTCTGTCGTTATATTGAAAGGCATTCGTGTATCAAATGCTAAAATTAAAGCGGCTGGGTTCGTTTTTAAATACACGTTATTGGAAGATGCCTTGAGTATTATAAAGAAACCATAAACTTAATGTTACTGCTAACAACCCTTTGTAGATAAGTTCAACTAAAGGATAAAAGAACCCTTTCTAAAAAAACTACTTTCACTAAAACATTCCTAAATGAAAAAATTGAAAAAGATTTTTGTGTTGGACACGTCCGTCTTATTGCATGACCATCAAGCAATTACACACTTTAAAAGCCACAATGTTGCTGTGCCCATAACAGTGTTGGAAGAATTAGATAAATTTAAATTAGGTAATGATACTAAAAACTTCTCCGCCCGCGAGGTAATTCGTTTTATTGATAAGTTATCAGCAGGGGGAGGTCTTCAAGAATGGATTTCTTTAGGAACTGGTTTGGGGGGATTTAAAATTATAATGGAATATAGTCCCAAAGTATTAGACGCCGAAAAAATTTATTCGGTCGGAAAAAACGATCACAAAATCATTAATTCTGCTCTTTTTTTAAAAGAACAAGAACCAAAGAATGAAATTGTCTTAGTTACAAAGGACATTAACCTTCGGATTAAAGCAAAAGCACTTGGGGTTTTAGCGGAAGATTATGAAACAGGAAAAGTTACTGTTGAAGACCTTACTTCATCAAGTTCTGCTACTATTGAGGGGGTAGACTCCGATATCATTAGAGAAATCTTTACGCGTGGGTGGACAGCAGAAAAGGGAGTGTTGAAAGATAAAAAGATAAACAATGGGCATTATATTTTAAAAAATGGAAAATCATCTTCTCTTGCATTTTACAACCATGTTACCGACCAAATTGAGCGCATTGAAAAAGAGTTTGTCTACGGTATAAAGCCGAAAAACGCAGAACAAGCCTTTGCTTTTAACGCATTGCTGAATACAAATATTAAGTTGGTAGCCCTTCAGGGTGTAGCAGGCACAGGTAAAACGCTGTTGGCACTTGCTGCGGCACTTGAGCAAGACAAGTCGTTTAATCAAATTATTCTGGCGCGTCCCATTGTGCCACTATCAAATAAAGACATTGGTTTTTTGCCTGGTGATGCTAATGATAAAATAAGCCCGTATATGGAGCCATTGTGGGATAATTTGAAATTTATAAAATCCCAATTTGGAGAGAATGAAAAGAAACACAAGGCTATTGTTGAAATGCAGGAATCAGGAAAAATAATCATTACCCCCTTAGCTTTCATTCGTGGGCGAAGCCTATCTAATATCATGTTTATTGTAGACGAGGCACAAAATCTTACACCACATGAGGTTAAAACTATAATAACAAGAGCGGGAGAAAACACTAAAATTGTGTTTACTGGTGATGTTCACCAAATTGACACGCCATACCTTGATGAAAACAGTAATGGACTTGCTTATTTGATCGATAAACTAAAAGGACAGGCACTATTTTCTCATGTTAAACTAGAGAAAGGAGAGCGATCTGAATTGGCGAATTTAGCAAACGAATTACTCTGATTCTTTTAATTCGCCATCTGCTATCGTTATAATTCGGCGCTGAAATTTTTGGATTATTGATTTATCATGGCTTGCCATTAATATCGCGGTATTTTCCTCTTTAGCTAAGGCAAGTAATAATTCCATTATTTCTTCTGATGTTTCAATGTCAAGATTCCCGGTTGGCTCGTCGGCTAAAATCAGTTGGGGTTTGTTTAATAAAGCTCTAGCAATGGAAACCCTTTGCTGTTCCCCCCCGGAAAGCGTGTGTGGAAAATTATTTGCTTTTTGTTCAACACCAACAAGTTGCAATACGCTTAGGGATCGATTATGTATTTTTTCCTTGTCTTTCCATCCTGTTGCGCCCAAAACAAAATACATGTTTTGAATAACCGTTCGATCCATTAGTAGTTGAAAGTCTTGAAATACGACTCCTATTTTTCTTCTTAAAAACGGAATCTGTTTTCTCGAAAGTGTTCGAAGATTAAAGTCTGCTACTTTGCCTTCGCCTTCAGTCATGGCTACTTCAGCATAAAGAACTTTTAAAAGGCTGCTTTTGCCACTACCTGTTTTTCCTACTAAATAGGCAAACTCGCCCTCTGCTAAAGTTAAATAAACATTGTTTAATACTAGCTGTCCTTGCTGGTATACTTTTGCATTTGATAAAGAGATTACTGCTGCCACTTTTTTTTTACAAAGATGGTTAAGCTTATGGATTTTATTTACACACTTTATTTTTTCTCTTAACACGCATAAGTGTATAACTTTTGGGCCTTGCTTAATCGCTAGGATTGTGACTGTGTAACTTTGTCAATAATGAAAAAGACTGTTCTTATTTTAATGCTTATCTGCTTGTGTGGCGCCCATGATTTACGGGGACAGGCTACCACTAAATATGACGCTCCCTATGTATTGTATTATCATGCTGAGGAACTTTTCGAAAAAGCGCAGTTTAGTGCCGCTAGAAAAGAGTTTAACAACTTTATTCTTTCGGGGGTTCAGAAAAGCGACCCCTTTCTTTCCAAGGCATATTATTATGAAGGGCTCGCCGCTTTAGAATTATTTAATGAAGATGCTATACCCTTACTTGAAGCATATAATCTCAGGTATCCTGAAAACATAAATAGGAACTTTATTTCCTTTAAAATTGGAAATTATTTTTTTCAAAAAGAAGATTATGAAAATGCCGTAGTCTGGTTTGAACAAGTTTCAATTGATGAAATTGACTCTCTTAAAAAAGAAGAGTTGTTGTTTAAACATGGTTATTCCGCGTTGCAGCAAGGCGATCGCTTGACCGCACTGCATGCATTTAGAGACGTAAAAGATGGGAAAAGTCAGTATGCTGCACCTAGTTTATATTTCTTTTCTCACCTTAGCTACCTTAATGGCTCACTGCAAGTTTCGTTGGATGGTTTTGAAAAACTAAAAGTTGATCCCAACTATTCTGGTGTTGTTCCATACTACATTATTCAAATTTATCACAAACAAAATCGCTTTCAAGACGTGGTAAATTATGCTCCAACGATATTAGATTCAACATCTCTCACTGATGTTTCGGATGTATATCATTTATTAGGGGATGCACATTACAAACTCAATCAATATAAAGATGCGGCTAAATATTTAGAAATACATTACCAAAAATCGCAGACAACGCGAATAGATGATTACCAAATTGCCTATTCATTATTTCGTATTAATGAATATGAAAAGGCTATAAAATACTTTGATCGAGTCGCTCGGATTGACGACAGTCTTGGCCAAACGGCAATGTATCAAATTGCAGACTCATACCAAAAACTAGGGAAGCTTTTGCCCGCTAGAAGTGCTTTTTACCGCGCTTCGGAAATGAAATCAGTTGAAAAAATACAAGAAGATGCGCTGTATAATTTTGCCATACTATCTTTCAAAGTAGACATAAATCCATATGATGAATCTGTTAAGGCCTTTGAAAATTACTTGAAAAAGTATCCTAAATCAAACCGGAAAGATGCTATTTACCAATGTTTAGTTAATGTCTATTCAAATACCAGTAATTATCTTAAAGCTTTAGAATCTTTAGACCTACTTCCGTCTAAGGATACTAAATTGAAGACTGTCTACCAAATTATTGCTTATAATTATGGGGTGGAATTATTTTTAAAAAACAAGTACGGCGAAGCTATTAGTAATTTTGAATTGGTTAGTAAGTACGCTATAGATTCTCGGATAATTGCCCTGTCAAAATATTGGCGAGCAGATGCATATTATCATTTGGAAAAATACACTGAAAGTATTGCTGAATATAAATTATTTTTAGGTTCTCCCGCCTCCAATTCTCTAGATGAAAAAACAGATGCTTATTACAATTTAGGGTATGCATACTGGAACAAAGGACAATTCAATGATGCCCTAGACGCCCTTCAAATATACATACAGGCGAATCCAAAAGATAAAGAAAAAAAATTGGATGCCCTGCTGAAACTCGCTGATGGTTATTATACAAATAAACAAAACGCACTGGCTATTCAATATTATAAAGAAACGATTAAACTAAAATCGCCCCTCTCAGATAGAGCAACGTATTACTTAGCAAAAAGCTATGGGTATAACGGCCAATTGCCATTGAAGTTAAGCGCCTTGCTAGAACTACTGAACGATTATGAAGAATCAAAATATAGAATGAGCGGTATCTATGAACTTGCTAAGAGTTATAAATCTAGTTCGGAATACGATCCCGCACTACTTTATTTTAGAAAATACATTGCAGATTATCCTCAATCGGGACTTTTGGTTGATTGTCAATTAGAAATTGCCGATATTCATTATAAAAAGTGGAATTATGCTCAGGCAGAATTGGATTTTAAACAAATATTATTAGAAAATGATGAGGTTAGGGATATCTGTGCTGACGCAGTAAAAGGTTTAATGGCAGTATATGTAGCACAAAAACATCCTGAAAAAGCGGCCGATTTAGCCGATCAATATCCTTGTGCTGACGTAACATCAGATGAAAAAGAAAACCTTTTTTATAACCCTGCATTGCAAAGCTATGTCGATAGCAGCTACCTTAATGCTATTCCACTATTTGAAACATACCTGGCTAAGTTTCCAGATGGGCGTTACGCAAAAGAAACACATTATTTTTTAGGAAACTCCTATTTTAAAACTAAAGATACTGTACAGGCCGTTAAAAATTATGAGGTTTATTTATCGGCAGGAAACAGCGCAAACTCAGAGTTTGCCGCCTTGAGGGTTTCTAATTTTTATTACGCTAAGCAAGATTATGTTAATGGAATAAAATATTATAAAAAACTAGATTTAATTGCCACAAAAGTGGCAAATATCTTTGCGGCTAAACTCGGTCTTATGAGCTGTTATTTTCTTAATAATAATTTTCAAGAGGCCATCGACTATGCGAAAATCGTTCTTGAAGACAAAAACATTACCAATATAAACCGTGTTGATGCCGAATATGTAAATGGAGTAGGGTGTTACAAGCTGGAAAAGTTTACAGAGGCGAGTACATCATTCAATTGGCTGGTTAAAAACACTAATACGTCAATTACCGCAGAATCTCGTTACTACCTTGCCGATATTTATGTAAAAAGCAACAACCAAATCCTTGCAGAAAAGGAGATAAATGCAGTCTTAAAAATGAAACCGAGACACGATTTCTGGATCGGTAAGGCCTTGTTACTCAAGACAACTATTGATATTTCTAATAATGATTATGTACAAGCTGAACAAAGCCTTCGGTCTGTGCTAGATTTTTATCCAAAGGATTTAAATGATGGTGTTTTAATAGAAGCAAATGAAATGTGGGAGGAGCTAATGCAACTTAAAAACCCTATTAAAATCATTGAGGAAGAGGGGGATAAAAAAATTGAAATAAACTAACACAACGGATGAAAGCAGTCTTTTTACTTCTATGTATTTTTATAGCTAAGTCCTTATTTGCGCAACCTGATGTTTTTGAAGTGGAGGGAATCGGAAATAGGGAGATTGAGCCATCTAATAGACTAATCTCTAGTCCCAAAATAATAGATAGTTTAAAGGTTTCTACCGTAAATCAACAGCCCTTGCTACAACTTTATCAGGAGACAAAAATAGATCTTGATACCATCGAAGCGGCAACAGTAGAAACGACCGAAAAAATTAAAAAACTCTATCCTTTTTATGCAAAACTTGGAATTGGGTCTATAATAATGCCTTTAGGAGAATTATACTTTAATTCAACTCGCTCAAGAAGTGTGATATATGGTGCGCATCTTAAACACGTTAGCTCTTTTGGGCAAATTAAAGGAAGGGACAAGGTTGTTTATGCCCCAGCAAGTTTTGATAAAACTAGCGCGCTAGTTTTTGGGAAGGTTATTAAAAGTAACTTCACATTGGGGGGTGATATTAATTATGAAAACCATGGATACCATTATTACGGAATCGCTAATCAAACAATTGATGCCGACTCAATACGTCAACGAATTCAACGGACTGGGTTCGGGCTAAACCTCACCACAGATAGAGGTGACAGCGCTATTTTAAATTTTAAATTTGATCTTGCCTACAAAAATTTAACTAGTCAAAAACCGATGGAGGGATCTTTTTTAGATGGCAGAGTTCTAGAAAATCATTTTGATTTCAAAACCATGACTTGGTACAATAAAGGCAAAGATCGCTTCTATGCTGGTTTTGATGTTTGTTATAACGGGTATAAATATGAACGCGCTGATTCATCCAACTACCAAAATGATACTAATCTCATCGCAAACAATACCATCATCAACCTGTCTCCTGGTATTGTCACTAGCTTTCTTGATAAAGCACTAGCCATCGA
Source organism: Crocinitomicaceae bacterium (assembly GCA_044353285.1). Taxonomy (GTDB): domain Bacteria; phylum Bacteroidota; class Bacteroidia; order Flavobacteriales_D; family Crocinitomicaceae; genus UBA952. Next base: position 8,444 of record JBILCD010000062.1, read on the forward strand.
TGTGGGTGTTAGTATCAGTATTGATGCAAATACTGATACGCGTGCCTATATTTATCCACGGGTGAAACTTTCTTATAATCTTTTGGATGGTTTGTTGGTGCCATACATTGGTATTCGTGGTGGATTAAAACAAACAACTTTCGGAAGTATTAATGAAAGTAATCCCTATTCTTTAACAAATGTGTCTTTATCCAATGAAAACACTGCGTATGATCTGTTTTTTGGTGTGAGGGGCGGAATAAGCAAGCGGATTACCTATGGTGTCAATGCAAGTTTTGCAAATGTAAAAAACATGGCATTTTTTATTACTGACACAACTTATTCATCCCTTAATAACCGATTTAATGTCATTTATGACTCGCTAAACTTAAGCACTATTGAGGCGAATATTAGCTATCAATTAAATGAAAAGTTAAAAATTGATGGGCTTGGACGTTTTTATAATTATGAAATGAAAAATGAATCAAGGGCCTGGAATCTTCCACAGGTTCAGTTCGTGCTCAGGGGAACATATAATTTATACGATAAGTTTTACGTTCGAGCTGATTTAACTATGGAGGGAGGACGCATGGCGAAAGTATACGGACCCGGAGATGGAATTATGAATGAAAATAACCAATATGTAAAACCCTTAGGTTTTCTTGCTGACGGCAATCTTGGTTTTGAATATAGATACAACTCAAGAGTATCTGCCTTTTTACAGGTCAATAATGTAGCTTCGCAACGCTACAGCCGATGGTTAAACTATCCCGTAATGCCTATTCAAATTCTCGGGGGAATAAGTGCGCGATTTTAAGACGATATTTATCGGTTAAATCCAAGTATTGAAAAAAATTATTTGCATCATTCACGGGGGGAAAAAACTATATAAACATTCACTGTTTTTTATTAATTCTTGTTCAAAAGAATTTGGTGATGCTTTCGAAATACATTACACCACAGAACTAGTTGGCGCAAAGAAAATAACCCAAGACAATATTGAAAACACAAGTCATATCATTGGTATTGGTGGCGATGGAATCTTAAATGAAATAATTAATGGGCTACCCTTTGATGGCTTAGTTCCGCTTCCCGTTGTTGGAATTGTCCCAAATGGCACAGGAAATGACTTTTATCGAAGCGCTGGATACACCGATTGCAGTCATTATTTAGAGGCGATAAAAAATGATCTGTTTGATTGGGTTGATGTTGGGTCGGTTACGGCGGACGGGCATAAGCGTTACTTTATAAATATCTCGGATATTGGTTTTGGTGGTTCTGCCGTGCTTGAATTGAACCGTTTTAAGGGTTTTTTAGAGGGGAAGTTCGCTTATAGTCTTTCCATTCTGTATACTTTTTTAAGCTATAAAAAACCTATAGTGACTATAAAATCTGGGGGTTTCAATTATCATGGCCCACTTTTAATGGCGGCGTTTTGTAATGGGTCTGTTTTTGGAAACGGATTGCACATACACCCGGAAGCAAAGATTAATGATGGACAATTAAAACTTACTCTTTTGGGAAAGGTCTCGTTGTGGGACTACATTAAAAATGTGATAAAAGTTAAAAATGGAAAGCAAATAATTCATCCTGAAGCGCATTATTTGTCCATAGAAAACGAAGTGGAACTGATTAGTTTGAATGGAGTAATCTTTGCGGAAACAGATGGTGAGGGCCTTTCGGGGCAACATTATATAATAAAACTTATCCCAAACAGTCTAAGGATAATTAAAATAAAGTAATTTATTTTTATACCACTTATTTCAAAACGAATGGTCAATGAATTTTTAATTACATAATCCGCTATTAGATAAAAGTATGTTGCAAGATTTTATCTGCGAGCACATCGCTTAATAAAAAATTACTTTCCTTCGTCCAGCCTGCAATATGAGGAGTAAGAATAACATTAGGGGCTTGCTGTAAAAATGAAAGGTGCTCAGAATGTTGGTCGTTAAATAAGCGCTCAAAACTAGTTTCTTCATACTCAAGAACGTCTAGACCTGCCGCTTTTACGACACCCGATTTTAATGCTGCAACTAATGCAGAGGTGTCAACAATTTTTCCCCTTGCAATATTTAGAAAATAAATTGGTTTCTTAAACGCTGCAAAAAAATCTGAGTCGGCGAAGTAATGCGTCTCCTTGGTCAAAGGTAAATGCAAGGAAACAACATCGGCTTCATTAAAAATTTTTGCTAGAGAAGCTGATTTAATGTGTTTATTTTCAGAAACTTGCGCATATTTATCATAGCATAAAATAGTAAGACCAAAAGACACTAATTTTTCAGCTGTTGCTTTTCCATTATGGCCATAGCCAATTATACCTATTGTTTTGCCTTTTAATTCCTCACCTCGATTGGATTCGCGGTTCCAAAATCCTTTATTAATTTCATCGTTTGCTTGAACAATATTATTCATTAGTCCTAATAATAATGCTAATACATGTTCGGCTACAGCGTTTCTATTTCCTTCCGGTGAATTAAACAAGGCAATCTTATTCTTTTTACAATAAAGTTGATCTATATTATCTAAACCAGAACCAGAACGAGCGATAAAACGTAAAGCAGGGAAACGACTTAAAAAAAGTTCGTCCAATCTAAACCTAGAACGAACCACTAAACCAAACACCTCAGGTGCCTCATCATAGATAAAATCTATGTTTTTATTAAACCCATCAATACACTGATAATTTTCTTTGGACAAACGCTCAGAGAGAACGGGATGAACACTATCTATAAACAAGACCTTATTTTTCATTTTTGATGACACTTTGTGTAAAAAACATAAAAAAACGTTCGTTCTAATGCGTTAACGGCTATATGGCTTTATATTTTAACATTAAACTATTTAAAACTCCCTTAAAACGACTAAAAAGCGGCTTCAGCGGCTAAGATAAATCAAAAGTACCGAAATATCGCTTGGTGAAACCCCTGAAATACGAGATGCTTGTCCGATAGTTACCGGCCGAACATGAGACAGTTTTTCAATTGCTTCGGAGCTCAAATTTTTCAATTGATCAAAAATCACATCATTTGGAATTTTCACATCATCTAATTTTATCATTTTATTAACGAGCTCTTCTTCGCGTTCAATATACCCTTCATATTTTAAAAGAATTTCTGTCTGTGATAAAATATCTGGATGTAGCAATCCAAGCTCATCAGCTATGGCCCTAGCTTCTGGGGATACCGCCAAAAGATCTTCTAACTGAATGTGGGGGCGTAAAATTAAACTTGTTAGTTTCACTTGTTGAGTAATCGGGGCAGAGTCTTTATTTGCTAGCATTACATTAGCATTAGCAGGACTAATACCGATAGATCGCAGCGCCCTCTTTAGTTGTTCCGTACCGCTCATTTTGAGTAAAACCTTATCATGGGCCTTTTTAGTAGCAAGACCAATTTTGTATCCCAAAGGAGTGAGACGCACATCAGCATTATCCTGGCGAAGAAGAATACGATATTCAGCTCTACTTGTAAACATTCGATA
>JBILCD010000007.1:0-31488 GCA_044353285.1 Crocinitomicaceae bacterium
TACTGCCTTAGGGAGCGGGAATTTACCGATAATGACTATTACCAACAGTTCCAATATAGTACAAACAGTGACTTATACCGTTACTCCGACAAGAAATGGGTGCAATGGACCATCGGTTTCTTATACAATTACAGTTAACCCAACACCTATTCTCACACTTTCTGCCAATCAAACCATATGTGGTGGACAAACAACCTTAGCATCTACCAATACGAATTCTGTGGCTGGAGGGATTTTCACCTATGCTTTGCAGAATGCTGGAGGGGTTCCAGCAACAGTTACAGGATTCCCCAGCAGTGGCAACGGTCAAATACCCGCCGCTACAATTAATAATTCTGGAACTAGTCCATTCACCTTAACCTATACGATTACTTCAGCCGCAAATAATTGCAGTGGAACAGCAGGAACTTATTCCATTAGCGTGAATCCAGCTCCGGCAACTACATTTTCTCAGGGAAATCAAGTGATTTGTACCGGCCAAAATACGGTTTTGGTGAATTTGAGTAGTACTACAACAGGCGCTACATATTCATGGAATTTACAGGGCACAGTACCTTCTGGCTTGGTTAATTTAAATCCAACTTCAGGTACTTCAAGCATTCCTGTTTTCACGAACTTAACTAATAATACAACGGCTCCAATTACAGTGACACTGCAAGCACAGTCGACTACTGCTGGACTAGCTCAATGCCCTGGAGCAGTTTCGAACTATACCATAACAATAAATCCATCACCCATTGCTTCAGCAAGTTTTGTAAGTAACGATACGGTATGTAGTGGACAAAACATCAACATCGCTTTAAACTCAACTAGTTCAGGAACAACGTTTACATGGACTGCAGCAAATGGGACAGGGGTGTCTGGTGGACAAAATTCAGTGGCTGCCTCCCCTTCAATTAATCAAGCATTAACCAACAACTCAAGTTCTGTTGGAAGTGTAACGTATACCATAACACCAATCGCTTCTTCTTGTGCGGGATCTCCTTTGCAAGTTCTTGCGTATGTGAATCCTGTAGTAACCGTTGCTGCCTTGGTATCTCCTACGGTTTGTTCTGGTTCAACAATACAACCAGGTCAATTCATTTCAACACCAACTGGCGCAACCTTTGCATGGTCCAACACCAATTCTCAAATTGGAATTTCTGGCTCCGGTAATGGGCAGATAAGTTCATGGACTGCACCTGTCAATACCAATAACAATTCTCCTGGGACAATAGTTGGGAACGTTACGGTAACTCCTACATTCAATAATTGTCCTGGTACTCCTACCTCGTTTGTGGTCACCATTAATCCTACACCTACCATTACGAATAACCCTTTAACCCAAACTATTTGCTCTGGGGCAAACACTGTTGCTGTTTCCTGGGCCCCAAATACCCCAGGTACTACCTTTTCGTGGACTGGAGTTGCAAGTGCTGGTGCGGTCACCGGTTTTAATGGTTTAGGAAATGGGGGGCTACCGGTTATGACCATTAATAACGCGTCTAATACAGTTCAATCGGTTACTTATACCGTTACTCCGACAAGAAATGGGTGCAATGGACCATCGGTTTCTTATACAATTACAGTTAACCCAACACCTATTCTCACACTTTCTGCCAATCAAACCATATGTGGTGGACAAACAACGGTAGCCTCTGCCAATACGAATTCTGTGGCTGGAGGGATTTCCACCTATGCTTTGCAGAATACTGGCGCGGTTCCAGCAACAGTTACAGGATTCCCCAACAGTGGAAACGGTCAAATACCAGCCGCTACAATTAATAATTCTGGAACTAGTCCATTCACCTTAACCTATACGATTACTCCAACCGCAAATAATTGCAGTGGAACTGCAGGAACATATTCCATTACCATTAATCCTGCACCTGTAACCACGTTTTCCATCGCGAATCAAACCATTTGTAGTGGAACTAATTCTGCACCGATAACTTTTTCCTCTACTACACCGAACGTAACCTATGCATGGCAAGCAACGGTGCCGAATGGAATTTCGAATCTCTCGCCATCGAGTGGAAGCGGTAACTTACCATCGTTTACGAATGTTACCAATGCAACAACAGCTCTTCAAACCGTTCAATTCTCCGTAATCGCCTCAACAAGTGGTACGGTTTGTCCAGGTATTCCTGCATCGTATTCAATTACTGTGATTCCAATTCCCATAGCGAATCCATTAAATAATGTTACCTATTGTAATGGTGTAGCCATTCCATCCTTACCTTTAAGTTCAAACGTTCCTTCTGCCACTTTTGCTTGGAGTATGAATAATAATGTTGGTCTCACACCTACTTCAGGAACTGGAACCCCCATCCCAGGATTCAATGCATCGATCGCGGGTACTGTTCCACTTACATCCACAGTGACCGTTACACCAAGTGCTTCCAGTGGTGCGACCACCTGTCCGGGTAGCCCTGTTAGTTATGCCCTTACGATTAATCCTGTACCTACTGTTACACCTATTGGAAATCAAGTATTGTGCGCGGGAAATACAAATAATGCTGTGGTCATAGGAAGTAATGTAGCAGGTGCTGCCTTTGCTTGGACGAACAATAATACAAATACAGGATTAGGTGCATCGGGTTCAAATACAGTTTCTTCCTTCGTTGGATCTAACAATACAAATCTACCCATTCAAAGTACAGTATCCATTGTACCCAGTTTTACGAACAATCAGTTGATGTGTACTGGAGCTACAAGTAACTATAACATTACGGTAAATCCATTACCAACCGTTTCTCCAACACAAAACCAACAACTTTGTGCGGGGACGCAAGTCGCGGTGTCTTTTACTTCTCCAAATAACATTGCCGCCACGGTATATAATTGGACAAATTCCAATGCGGCCATTGGCTTGAATGGCACGGGTTCCGGAAATATTAGTTTTACTAGTGTAAATAATACAAACGGCCCAATTTCTGGTTTGTTTGTGGTTACGCCATCATTTAGTAATGGTGGAATTGCTTGTCCGGGTGTACCTGACACCTTCCTTGTGACCATCTTACCTGCGCCGGTAGCTACTGCTTTAACCAATCAAACGATATGTGCCGGAGCCCCATCGGCTGCAATAAATTTCACATCAAATCAAGTCGGAACAGTATTTACATGGACTTCCACAAACCAAGTGATAGGAATTGCGTCATCAGGCACGGGGAATATAGCGCCATTTAGCGCGGTAAACGCCGGAACAGCGCCAATTTCATCTACTGTTGTAGCTACCCCTACCTTAACGACCAATGGTCAAGGATGTGCGGGGGCCACAGTATCCGCGTTAATTACGGTAAATCCGAATCCATTAATGACAAGTCCTACATCGGCCTCCTTCTGCCAAGGAAGTACTGTGGCGTATAATTTCACGAATAACATTCCTAACGGAGTAGTTTATGCATGGAATAATTCCAATACCGCCATCGGTCTCGCCGCATCAGGAAATGGAAACATATCGTTTCAAGGACAAAACGGAACTTCGTCTCCGATTTCGGGTACAGTAAGTGTTATTCCAACCTACACGTCTAATGGGGTTAGTTGTGCTGGAACATCGCAATCCTTTAATATCCAAATTATTCCAACACCAACGGTTAATGCTGTGAATAACATTACGCTCTGTAATGGAGCAGCTTCTAATGTGGTTAATTTAACGAGCCCGGTTGCAAATGCTACATTTGCTTGGACGAATGGCAATACAGCAATAGGGCTTGGGGCAAGTGGTTCGGGTAATGTTCCGATTTTTACTGCGGCTAATGCAAGTACTACAACACCTTTAACCGCGCAGGTAAGTGTCAATTCTTCGGTGTTAGTAAATGGCGTTACCTGTACAGGAAATCCAACTTTATTTACCATTACTGTAAATCCAAACACCGTTCCAACGGCAGTAAATGGCCAAACCTTGTGTAATGGGGCGAACAGTGCGGCTATTGTTTTAAGTGGAACAGGGAATTCCTATACTTGGACGAATTCAAATGCAGCGGTGGGTTTAGCAGCTTCTGGAACTGGAAACATCGCTTCGTTTATTGCAACCAATGGCACTACGGCTCCAATTTCTTCAACGATAACTGTCACCTCAATTTATACTGGCGGAGGGGTATCTTGCAATGGAGGAAGCACAACCTTTTCTATTAATGTAAATCCAACGCCGAGTGTAACAGCGCCTGCCAATGTGGTACTTTGCAATAATGCGACCGCATCGGCAATTTCGTTTGTGGGTACGGGTACGCAATATAATTGGACGAATTCAACGCCTGGTATCGGATTAGCTGCTTCTGGTTCGGGAACTATTCCTTCCTTTACCGCAGTTAATTTAACCGCAACACCGATTGTAGCTACTATTACGGTTACCCCGATTTATTTAAGTAATGGGGTGAGTTGCGCTGGTACCGTTCAAACCTTTACCATGAGTGTTAATCCTGCACCACAGGTGAACTTTAGTGTTCAGAATCAAACCATTTGTTCAGGAACGAGTTCGACACAGGTAACTATTTCTTCACCTACTCCAAATGCTGTGATAACTTGGACGGCAACGACAGTTCCTGCTACGATATCCGGCGTAAATACAGCGAGTGGTGGTTCAACCTTACCCTCATTTACCTTAATCAACAGCAGTACTTCGGTTCAAGTGGTTCAATTTACTGCAAATGCATCGACTGGCGGTGCCTTAGCTTGTCCCGGAGGAGGGGTTAGTTACACCATTACGGTGAATCCGACTCCTAATGTAGTGGCTCCAATTAATCAAGTATTGTGTGCCAATACTAGCAGTAACGCCGTAACTTTCGCGGGGAATGCTAACGTATATAATTGGTCTAATAATACCACCTCTATTGGCTTGGGTGCTTCTGGACAAGGAAACATTGTGGCCTTTAACTCCTTGAATAGTACCAGTAATCCAGTAACCGCTACCGTTACAGTAACTCCACAATTTTTAAATAACAATGTTGGTTGCAATGGCTTACCAGTTACCTATACCTATACGGTGAATCCTATTCCGGTAACCAATCCGATTTCAAATCAAACCATCTGTAACGGAGCGAATTCTACCATAGTAAATATTGGAGGAACGGCTACCAGTTATGCATGGATCAACAATAACCAAAATACTGGTTTAGCTGCGTCTGGATCGAATACCATTCCAGTTTTCCAAGGAGCCAATGCAGGTGCTGCTCCAATTACTTCTGCAATAACGATTATCCCAACATACTCCAATTTAAATGTTTCGTGTGCGGGGTCAACTTCAACGTTTAACATTACGGTGAATCCAACGCCAGTTGTTAATCCAACTGCGAATCAAGTAGTGTGTAATAATACTTCAACATTGGCATCTACATTTACAGGAACAGCTACCTCTTACACATGGACCAATTCGAATAATAACATTGGATTAGCGGGTTCAGGATCAGGGACTATTGCTGTATTTACAGCGGTGAATGCAAGCAATTCAATTCCGAGCGTGGCTACTGTAACGGTTACTCCGGTGTTTACCAACAACAGCGTATCCTGTCAAGGTATTCCAACCTCCTTTATCTACACAATCAATCCAACTCCGGTGGTTACGGCACCTGCAAATCAAGTGATTTGTAATGGCGCTTCAAGTACCCAAGTCACCTTTAACGGTACGGGTACCCAATATAACTGGACCAATACCTTAACGAGTATTGGATTAGCCGCATCTGGTTCGGGGAATATCAATGCATTTACGGTAAGTAACGGCACCATAAATCCGGTGGTTGCTCAAGTATCGGTGGTTCCAATATTTTCCGGGAATAACCTATTCTGCTCTGGAACACCTCAGAATTTTAGTATTACAGTAAATCCATCGCCGGCTGCGGTGCAACCAGCAAATCAAGTGGTGTGCAATGGTCAAGGAACAGCTGCAATAAATTTCACGGGAACGGCCACATCCTACAGTTGGACAAATAGTTTAACAAGTATTGGGCTGCTTGGAAATGGTACCGGAAATATTGCCAGTTTCAATGCTGTAAATAATACCAGTGCTCCAGTTGTAGCTACGATTGTAGTACAGCCCATTTTTACAGGAGCGAATTTAAATTGTCCTGGGGTATCGCAAACATTTACTATAACGGTGAATCCAACACCAACAATGAATGCCTTGACAAATCAAGTGCTTTGCAATGGTTCTTCATCGACTGCGATTAATTTTACCGGTACAGCTAGCAGTTATACTTGGACCAACAACAGCCCAACCATTGGTCTTGCTGCGAGTGGAACAGGAAATATCGGAGCCTTTTCTGTGGTGAATGCAAGTAATTCAGCTGCGGTAACCGCTAGCCTTAGTGTTACTCCACAGTTTGCTAATGGGGGATTAACCTGTTCTGGTACGGTACAACAAGCAACAATCATTATAAATCCTACGCCTATTATTACAGCAAATCCGAATTTAACGTATTGTAACGGTGCTCTTACACCTCTTCTTTCATTTGCTGGTACAGGAAATTCATATACATGGCTAAATAATCAAACATCCATAGGCTTAGCGGCCTCAGGTACTGGAAACATTGCTTCATTTAATGCGTCAAATCCAACTAACTTGTCAGTATTTGCTTCGTTAGATGTTACTCCTGTGTTTACAGCAAATGGGATCAGTTGTAGCGGTACGGTGGATCAATTCACAATCACTGTAAATCCGACCCCAACCTTAGCTGCCCTTGCAAATCAAGTAGTGTGTAATGGGACTCCAACCACGGCAGTATCCTTTACTGGAACAGTTGCGGGTACTATATTTAACTGGACGAATAACGCAACATCTATTGGGTTATCAGCCACAGGATCTGGAAACATTGCTTCATTTAATGCGGTGAATAATGGAAACAACCCAATTGTTGCACAGGTAAATGTTACCCCAACATACGCGTTGAATGGCGTGAGTTGTTCAGGAACAGCGCAATCCTATACCATTACAGTAAATCCGACACCGGCCGTGAATTTCAGTTTGGCGAATCAAACCATTTGTTCTCAAGGGGCTAGCAATACCGTAAATATTACTTCTCCGACGAATGGCGCCGTTATTACGTGGAGTGCAACAACTATCCCTGCTTCGATTACTGGAATGAGCCCCACTTCGGGTAATGCCACCATTCCAACCTTAACGCTAACAAATAACAGTTCTGTTCCTCAGCTTATTCAAATTCTTGCCTCCGCTGCAACACCTGGAAGTGTGGCTTGTCCCGGTGGAGGTACACCATACACCATTACGGTAAATCCAACGCCTGCAGTAACTGCACCTGCGAATCAAGTAGTTTGTCATAATACCAATACCAGTGCTGTATCTTTCTCAGGAACAGGAAGTTCGTACTCGTGGACCAATAACCAATCCTCTGTTGGATTAGCGGCGAGTGGTACGGGTAATATCGTAGCTTTTAACGCCCTGAACGCATCTAATTCGGTGATTTCAACAGCTACCGTTTCGGTTACGCCGCAATTCTCGAACAATAATGTTACCTGCCCGGGTACTATACAAACATTTACGATTACAGTGAACCCAATTCCGTTAGTAACCCCTATAGCAAATGCTACATTTTGTAATGGGACAAGCAGCAATTTAATTACAATCAATGGAACGGGAACCTCCTATGCATGGACGAATTCTACCACAAGCATTGGCTTAGCTGCCTCTGGTTCTGGAAATATTGCTCCGTTTTTAAGCACAAATAATGGAAGTACTCCAGTAAATGCTACCATTGGAATCATCCCATCATTCGCCAATGCGGGAGTAAGCTGCGCGGGACTCAATTCAAACGCAACGATCACCATTAATCCAACGCCAACGGTAAATAATGTCAATAGTCAGGTGATTTGCAATAATACAAACACATCGGCCATTACCTTCAGTGGAACGGGGAATTCATATACCTGGGCGAATACTACGCCAAGCATTGGCCTTGCAAATGCAGGAACAGGAAACATCGCTACATTTGTTGGATTAAATGCCAGTAATACCGCTGCTTCTACTGCAACCATAACTGTAACACCACAATTCTTAAATAATGGCGTGAATTGCAGCGGAAATAACACCATTTTTACCATTACGGTAAATCCAACGCCAAGCGCTAACGTTCCAAATAGTCAAACCTTGTGCAATGGCGCTACTACAGCACAAGTGAATTTCTCAGGTACAGGAACCTCATATAACTGGACCAATTCCATAGCAACTATTGGTATTCCGGCTTCAGGATCTGGGAATATTACTCCGTTTGTGGCGGTAAATAATGGCTTAAATCCAATAACCGCACAATTGGCCGTTACACCAATCTTTACAGGGAATGGGGTGAGTTGTTCGGGTACGCCACAAAATTTCAGCATTACCATAAATCCTACTCCTGTAGTACAAGTTCCTGCCAATCAAGTGATATGTAATGGAAATTTGTCGAATGCAGTTAATTTCTCCGGAAATGGCACGAGTTACGGGTGGAGCAATAGCAATCCATCCGTCGGACTGGCTACCTCAGGCACAGGGAATATTTCTTCCTTTACTACCACCAATGCAACTACAAACCCGGTAACCGCAACTATTAACGTTTTACCAAGCTTTGCCGGTGGAAATGCTAGTTGTCCGGGATCGCCACAATCATTTACAATTACTGTTAATCCAACTCCTGTGGTTAATCCAATAAATAGTCAAGTGCTTTGTGCAGGATCGCCAACCCAAGCGGTAGCTCTTACGGGTAATGGAACATCTTACGCGTGGGCTAATAACACGGTAGGAATAGGATTGGCGGCTAGCGGCAGTGGGAACATCGCGTCGTTCAATGCGACCAATGCGAGTTCTTCGAATCCCTTGGTTGGAACCATAACGGTTACCCCTCAATATGCCAATGCCGGAGTAAGTTGCTCGGGCAATACACAACAATTTACGATAACAGCGAACCCAACGCCGGTAGCTAATCCGCTAGCCAACGTAACCATATGTAATGGATCAAATACCCCAGTAGTAAGTTTTGCAGGAACGGGCACCAGTTATAATTGGAGTAACAACAACAACACCATCGGCCTGGCACCTTCGGGAACTGGTTTATCACTTGCTTCCTTTCAGGCGATTAACCAAAGTACACAATCTGTAAACGCATTGATCACGGTTACTCCGAATTTTACTTCAAATGGCGTTACTTGTCCGGGGAATAATACCACGTTTACGATTTTTGTAAGTCCTACCCCAGATGTTGTTACTCCTGCAAATCAAGTGGTCTGTAACGGGTTACCAACCACAGCGGTGACTTTCAATGGATCCGTTGCGAACACCACGTATAATTGGACCAACAGCATCCCTTCTATCGGGATTCCTGGAACAGGTGCAGGGAATATTGCAGCGTTCAACTCCTTGAATAATGGCAATGCATCCATTTTCGCTCAAGTAACGATTACCCCAACGTTTATTCAAAATACTGTTTCTTGTCCGGGTTCCCCACAAAGCTATACCTATCAAATCAATCCAACGCCGAGTGTTACCAATCCGGGCTCTCAGTATGTATGCGCCGGAGCCAATACGCAATTATTGAATTTCACGGGAACTGGCACCTCGTATCAATGGACGGCCGCAAATACAGCCATTGGAATCGGCGCAAATGGAACAAATTCGATTGCCTCGTTTATTGGTCAAAATGCAACTAATTCAGTAACCTCATCACAGGTAACGGTGACGCCAATTTTCACCCAAGGAATTGCCTGCACTGGATCGAATCAAGTATTTACCTATTATGTCTTGCCGATTCCGTCGGTTGCTCCAATCAATAATCAGAGTTTTTGTAATCAAGCAGTGGTGCCTACCACACCGATTAACGGTTCCGGCACTTCCTACAACTGGACAAATTCAAATACTGCGATTGGATTAGTGTCGAGTGGAAGTAACGTGATAAATGGATTTAATGCAAGCAATTCGGGAACAACATCACTTTTAGGAAATGTAAATATCACTCCGATTTTTACATTTCAGGGTCAAAGTTGTAATGGACCGTTGGCAAGCTACAGCATTACGGTGAACCCAACCCCTTATGTCAATGCATTAAACGATACGGTAATTTGTAATAACCAGAATGCCGCAGTCAATATATCTACTAATATTTCTGCGAATGTTACCTGGTTTGCCACGGCGAACAATAACGTGAATGGGGAATTAACCACCGTTCAGACCAATACATTTATTAATGATTTCCTCTCAAATACGAGCAGTGTGCCTCAGAATGTTACTTATACCATTACACCAACGACACTAGCGGGGTGCATTGGTCCAGATTCAATTGTGGTCGTGCAAGTTCAGCCGGATGTGTTGCTGAATATACCACAAAATTTAGAAATTTGCAGTGGATCAGGAGTAAATGCTATCTTGGCAGCTAATATCCCTTCTAATTTCTCTTGGTTTTGTACGGTGAATAATCCAAACGTTAGTGGCGAATCAGTCCTTATAAATAACGGTGCACTAATCAATGATATATTAGTTAATATTACCAATCAAAACCAGTTGGTTGTTTATTCGGTTACGCCAACGTCCATACAAGGAAATTGTCAGGGGCCTGCCCAAACAATTACGGTGATAGTAAAACCTCCATTAGCATTATTGAACCAAGATACCGTTACCATTTGTAGTAATGGTAATGTTAATTTGAATCTTGTGGCCAATACCAATGTAACCTTCAACTGGTATGGGGATCCCAATGCGAATGTTTTAAATGAAACAACGAATATCACGACAACCTCAATAATCAACGATCAACTAATTAATACAACCGGTGCGGTAGAGGAAGTTACCTATCACGTTATTGGCACCTCTGTTGCAAATGGCTGCAGTAGCCCAGTAATACCAATTACAGTATTTGTAAATCCAACTCCTTCGGTAACACCAAATCCTGATTTGAATTTATGCCATAATGAATGGACTTCTCAGGTTTTATTTACAGGAAATGCAGTAGGCACAGTGTATAATTGGAGTGCCTCCGGAGCCGTTGTCGGGCTTCAATCGTTAGGAGGGATTGATTCCTTGAATGCCTTTGTTGCCAATAATGCGGCATTTGCACCTAGTATTGCTTCAATCATTGTTTCTCCAAGTTTTACCTATAATAACCAAAGTTGTGTTGGGCTTCAGGATACCTTCCAGATTGTTGTTAATCCAGAGCCTTCTGTATTTGCCTTAAATAACATGATTGTTTGCGAAGGAACTGTAGTTCCAAGTGTTCCCGTTTTAGGTCCAATTGGAAATTCAACATTCGATTGGATAAATTCCAACGCATCAATCGGTTTAGCCTCAACCGGTGTTGGAAATATACCGACGTTCAACGCACAAAATCCAACAGCTTTACCTATTCAATCTGTGGTAACTGTTACGCCTCTCTATATAAATGGCCCAGTTACATGTTCGGGGCAATCCACGAATTACACCATTACGGTAAATCCTACCCCTAATGTAATTTCACAAAATGTAGCGGTTTGTTCAGGGGAACTTCTTACGCTGAATCTTACTTCCGATATACCAAGTACCTTTGAATGGGAGGCGGTTCCGAATCCTCTAGTTTTTAATGAAACCTATAGTCCAACACAATTTACATCCGTCATTAATGAGCAGTTATTTCAAACAACCAATACCCCTCAAATAGTACAATACCAAGTGGCTGCTATATCAATTCCTTTCGGATGTAAAGGGCCTGACAGTACGATATTTGTTACGGTGAATCCACTTCCTGTTACTTCATTTAATTCGATAAATCCACCATACTGCGACTTATCACAAATAACCTTTCAGAATACCTCGGATCCATTAATGGATTATTATTGGGAATTTGGTGATGGGGCAAGTAGCTTTGTTACTAATCCTACTCATCAGTTTCCGACAGTTGGAACCTATAATGTAAATTTAACAGTGACAAATCCGGCGACAGGATGTATAGATAGTATTATGCAACCGCTGACAATTGCACCAACACCGAATCCAGATTTTAGTTATTCGGATTCGATTGGTTGTGGTTATTTGGATGTAGTTTATACAGCAGCAGTTTATAATCCATCATGGACGTATGCATGGAATTTTGGTGACGGGTTTTCTGCAAATCAGGTAGGGCAAATAGGGTATCAATTTATAGAACAAGGATGTTTCGATGTGTCTTTAACAGTAACGAATCCTCAAGGCTGCACAGCGACTGAGGTCAATTATAATGTAGCGTGTGTTTACGAAAGTCCGGTTGCAGTGGCAGGTGCAGACCCAACCGAAGTAACTACGCTAGAACCTTTAGTTGAGTTCTCAAATAATTCCGAAAATGCTTCATCTTACGTATGGAATTTTGGAGATGGAACTTTTGGTTATGGGTTTGAACCGCTCCACTTATTTCCTCCGGTGGCAGCTGATTATTTAGTCTCCCTTGTTGCTATGAATGAGGCTGGTTGCACGGATACGACTTATGTAAGTATACACGTCAATGAGACCTTGATTTATTATGTTCCAAATTCATTTACTCCGAACGACGATGAGAAAAACCAAGTATTTAAACCAATTATTTCTCAAGGATATAAAAAAGGGACGTATCAATTTAGAATTTTTAACCGTTGGGGTGAGTTATTATTTACTTCAAATGATCCAGAGTTGGGATGGTCGGGAGATTTTGGTCCAAAAGGTTTAAATTGTCAAACAGGTACGTATACCTGGGTACTGAATTTCCAAGTGTTACAGACTCAGGAAAATAAAGAGATTGTAGGCCATGTTAACCTATTGAAATAGTTTTACAAAAAGATCCTATTATATTAATTAATAAGAAGATTTTGATTTTCCATTCAAAAGAGGCGCCAAATAAAGTTGATAATTAAGTGGAATATAACATCCCAAACACAAAACGCTAAGGCCTAGTAGAGCAAAAGATACTAAAAATAAAGAATTATCGCGTAAACAACATCTCTCTAAATTTAGGCAATGGCCATAGCTCGTCTTCAACCAAAAGCTCTAATTTATCCGCATGATAACGAATTTCATCGAAGTGAATCTTAACATTATCACAATAGGCAATCGCCTTATCTTCTGCGTGTTCAATTTTATTAGCCTTTTTTCTTTCCCCAAGCATCACATCAGAAGCTTTCTTCATTAAATTAATGTGCTCACTTATTTTAGTTAATAACTCAAGTTGTGCTTTTGCTTGCCCTTTCCCTTCCTTTTCACCAAATACCTGCATTAATCCTTGTACGTTTATTAAGAGCTTATTTTGGTATTCTACCGCTGCAGGAATGAAATAATTTTGCACGATATCCCCCATTAATCTCGATTCTATTTGAATTTTAAGGATATAGCTTTCAAATTCAATTTCTGTACGCGCCTCAAGTTCCCTTGGTGTAAGTACGCCCATATCGTCAAAAAGCTTCGCTACATTTTTTCCTTGCCAAATTTTTATAGCACGCGGCGTATCTTTTATATTGGTTAGACCTCTTTTTTCAGCCTCTTTCATCCATTCTTCTCCATAACCATTTCCTTCAAAACGGATTTTCTTCGATGCGCTAATCAGCACTTGAAGTTCCTTAAGAATCGCCTCATCTTTCCCTTCTCCTTTTAACAATCGAGCATCAATTGACTTCTTGAAAATTTTCAACTGATTCGCAACAATCGTATTAACAACAATCATTGCAGAGGCACAATTGGCCGAAGAACCAACGGCTCTAAATTCAAATTTATTACCCGTAAACGCAAAAGGAGAGGTGCGATTTCGATCAGTATTATCTAATAAGATTTGTGGGATTTTACCAATGTTCAACTTTAACTCCGTTTTATCTTGAGGAGTCATTTTTCCAGCCTTAATGTTTTTTTCTAAATCATCTAGTAAACCAGATAATTGCGAACCAATAAAGACAGAAATAATTGCTGGAGGCGCTTCGTTTGCCCCTAAACGATGGTCATTTCCAGCCGATGCAATTGCAGCACGTAATAAGTCAGCATGATCATGAATTGCCTTAATGGTATTGACAAAGAAGGTTAAAAACTGAAGGTTAGACTTTGGATTTTTTCCAGGCGCTAATAAATTGACACCAGTATCGGTACTCAGCGACCAATTGTTATGTTTACCGGAACCATTTACACCTTTAAAAGGCTTTTCATGCAGCAGAACCCTAAAATTATGCTTACGTGCCACCTTCTCCATAATGTCCATTAGCAATAAATTATGATCGTTTGCTAAATTACATTCCTCAAAAATAGGCGCACATTCAAATTGATTTGGCGCTACCTCATTGTGCCGAGTAGTTACTGGGATACCTAGTTTCAAGGACTCTACTTCAAATTCGCGCATGTAGGCATTTACACGCTCTGGAATCGAGCCAAAATAATGATCATCTAATTGTTGACCTTTAGCCGGAGCATGACCAAACAAAGCCCTACCCGTGAGCAATAAATCAGGACGCGCATTAAATAATGCTTGATCGATCAAGAAATACTCTTGCTCCCACCCTAAAGTAGCGTTGACTTTAGCAACATTTTTATCAAAAAACTGACAAACCTCCACGGCCGCTTGATCAATCGTAGCAAGTGCTCGTATGAGCGGCATTTTAAAATCAAGGGATTCGCCCGTATAAGAAATAAAAATGGTTGGAATACATAAGGTTTTTCCGATAACAAATGCTGGTGACGAAGGATCCCAAGCAGTGTAGCCACGTGCTTCAAAAGTATTTCGAATGCCACCATTCGGAAAAGAGGACGCATCAGGTTCTTGCTGAATCAATAAATCACCATCAAAGCGCTCTATCGCTTTTCCGGGACCAATTGGTTTAAAAAAAGCATCATGCTTTTCAGCGGTAGAACCGGTTAAGGGCTGAAACCAATGCGTGTAATGGGTCGCTCCTTTAGAGATCGCCCAATCTTTCATTGCAGAAGCCACTTGATCCGCATTCTTACGATCTAAACGAACACCATGATTCATCGATGCCATCATGGATTTATAGGTATCAGATGGCAAGTATTCGCGCATCATTTCAGCGTGAAAAACATTAGCGCCATATAAATCAGATAATCTACCCTCAAATGAAACATTGATAGGTTCGCGATTTAATACATCTTGATAAGCGTTTAATCGTTTTGTGGCCATAATTTTATAATTTTTTACAAAATTAGTAATATTTTAAGAGGTCAACTGTATATTTTTTTTAACATTTTTTCAACAAGACCCCATTTTGAAGGGGGGTATTATAAAAAATAATGTATTTTACTACTGTTAGATCGGAAAACGAATTTCAATTCAGCAAATCAGTTCACTTTTTGCTACTTTTATCAAAAAAAGTATAAAATGACTTTTAAGGAACAATTTATTCAGGTACTTAATAGTCAATTACCAGGTGAAAGCGCACACATTCCTTTGCTTCCAGCAGGACGAAAGGTATCGAGTGAGGTTCGTAAAAATGCCATTAAGCCAAGGATTTCTGCGGTAGCATTGCATATTGTGATAGAAGAAACGAATGATATTCCCATCATTTTTATTGAGCGCGCCGAATACGGTGGCACCCATAGTGGTCAGATTGCTTTTCCAGGTGGAAAAGTAGAAGTTAATGATATTGACTTATTACACACGGCCAGGCGAGAATCAGAAGAAGAAGTAGGAATACCTATCGCCGAAGGAAAATTCATTGGAAAACTAACACCAGTTTACATTCCCGTTTCAAACTACGACGTTTATCCCTTCGTAATACTTCATGAAAAATTCCCAGTATTAAGTATTGATGAGCGAGAGGTAAGGTCTTATATTATTGCTTCATTAGATTCCTTTGCCAAGCCAGATGCAATACATTATAAAGAGTTGGCCATCCTAAAAGATAAAAAATTGGCGAAAGTACCTGGTTTTTATATTGAAGACAAATGGCTTTGGGGAGCTTCAGCCTTAATGATAAATGAATTAGTAGCAATTTATAAAATAACAAGAGGACAGGATTTTACTCAACTCAAATAATAACTAAAACTTATTCAATCAATACGTTGAAAAGGATAACCAAAAAAAATAATTTTTTGTCATTTCATTTATCTTCAAAAGAAAATTAGTTGATTTCCTCCTCCAAGACCTTATATTTTCTAGCAGCTTTAGATCGTGTGCAAGCATTAAAATGCCACCATTCTGTTTCAATACCAGAGAAATCATATTTAGACATTACCTTTCGTAATAATTTTCGATTATCGATTTGTTTTTGCGAAAGCAATCCTTTCATCAAAAATTCAGTTTCAAGTGATGGATAGGCTATTTTATTTATATCGTCATAAGCAGCACCCATATCTATTGGCATTCCATTTTCATCAGCAATCGTTAAGTCCACCGCTGCCCCATAATTATGAATACTTTTATTTGCAGGATTAGAAACAAACTTAACACGATCTTTAACGGGTATAGTATCAAGTGCCTTCCACATTTGTTTTTGAACACTAAGTGGTCGTATAGCATCATACACTAATAAATGCCAATTAGGATGCAGCGTTTCTAAATAATCTTGGCACTTACCTAAGCGAATAGCGACATCATTTTGAAGAAATGCATTAGTCATGCGTTGGTATAACTTTATTTTCATAAAATTATCAGTACTAGCATATTTTAGCTCTACCTGTATATTATTATTAACGGTCTGAACATCCGATAAAAAACCTAGATGCTGAGCACTATCGATTTGAATAGATATTTTTTTTATTGGCTCTTTTGAAATTTCCTTAAGAACCTTATTTTGACCATCAACTTTTTTTACCGAATCATTTGCGCAGCTGAGCAGTAAAAAAGCTAATATGCAATAAATAAAATTCAAACTACTATTAATCGTTTGGTTTCTGAAATGATTCGATTTCTTAGATTATCAGAGACAGGCATCAATGGCAATCTCATGTAATCATCCATAATTCCTCGAGCAGCAAGCGCCACTTTTACACCACCTGGATTTCCCTCTTCAAAAAACATTTTTGTAATGCTAAACAACTCATAATGTGCTGACCTGGCACTTAACAAATCACCCTTTATTGCAGCATTCACCATTGTTGAAAATAATTCAGGAAAGGCATTTGCAACAACTGAAATAACGCCATCAGCACCAGCAGCAATTAGCGGCATGGTTAAATTGTCATCGCCCGACAAGACACCAAAAGATGCTTTTCTCTGGCGAATAATGTCCATTATTTGTTCCATATTACCTGAGGCTTCCTTGACAGCAACCATATTATCAAGATGAGCAAGCGCTAAAGTTGTTTCAGGTAAGACATTTGAACCCGTTCGACCAGGAACATTATAAATAATAATAGGTAAATCAGTACATTTCGACAAATACGTATAATGTTCGATAATTCCTCTCTGAGTTGGTTTATTGTAATAGGGAGATACGGACAGGATTCCATCCACACCTTGAGGAACTTGTTTAAGCAATTCGCCTACCGCTGTGGTATTATTTCCCCCGACACCGTAGACAATTTTTAATCGACCGTTATTTTCATCAATTACTGTATCGAGAACAATTTGTTTTTCGCTTTGCGACAAGGTTGGAGATTCTCCGGTTGTTCCTTGAACGACCAAAAAATTAGTCCCTCCATTGATTTGCAATTGCACTAATTTTCTTAATGCCATTACATCTATTTTACCTGAAATATCAAAAGGTGTAACAAGTGCAACCCCTGAACCTGTAAAGGAATTAGTCATATAAATTAATTTTTTCTAAGGTGGTAGTAACGAAATTGAGCATTTCGTTAGGTTTTTCAAAGGCGGAGCTTAAACTTAAGTCAAAGAATGAATCTTCAGCATTTACAATCACCTTCTTTTTAATATGAGAATCTTTTAAAATCACCATTACCTTATCATTAGGTGTATCAAAATTAATTAAAAGGTCATAATTTTTATGCAATTCTGTTTGCAGCAGGACATCCTTCATTTTACCAAAAAACGTGTAATCATTTGGCGAATTATAATAAATTAAAAAATGAGGAGGCAAAGTTGCTTTATCGATTTCTTTGGGTATATTGACTACGATCACTAGCCTTCCCACTTGACTATTATTCAACATTAGGTCCAGCGATTTTCGAAAATCGCGCAATTGATCATCATCTTTATAATTAAACACCACCAGCAATGATTGTGTTGAAGACCAAATATTTTTTGCTTTCATAATGAGATAATTTTAATAAAATTTTCCTCCGAGATGATATTTACCCCAAAACCATTTGCGGCTTTTAATTTTGCAGGCCCCATGTTATCTCCTGCCACAAGGTAATCCGTTTTAGAAGAAACAGATGAAGCTACTTTTCCGCCATTCTTTTCAATTAGCTCTTTCAATTCTTCACGTGAAAAAACTGAAAAAGTTCCTGAAATTACGAGTGTTTTATCACGTAAAATAGTTGAGTCGAGAACCTCACTTTCTTTCACAAAGCATAAACCAGCACTTTTTAAGCGACTAATCAAGGCTAAATTAGAGTTGTCTAAAAAATATTGTTGTACCGACATGGCTATTTTTTCTCCTATTTCTTCTACTTCATTCAATTGATCATACGTTGCGGATTGAATTGCATCAATATTTTTAAAATACCTCACTAATTTCTTAGCAACAGTTTCACCAACAAATCGAATCCCCAATCCAAAAAGAACACGTTCAAAGGTAACATTTTTTGATAATTCAATACCCGCCAGAAGCGACGAAACAGATTTTTCAGCCATCCGGTCTAAGAGAAGCAATTGTTCCGCTTTCAAAACATACAAATCGGAAACGTCATGAATAAGTTCTTTTTCAAATAATAGTTCAATTGTTTCTTCTCCTAAACCGTCGATATTTAATGCTTTTCGACTGATAAAATGTTGAATTTTTCCTTTTACTTGAGGCGGGCAAGATGTTTCATTTGGACAATAATGATTTGCTTCCCCCTCGCTTCTCACCAATAAAGCATTACATTCCGGGCAATTCGAAATAAATTGAATCGGGCCAAAATCACCACTTCGTTTATCCAAGTTAACGCCTACAATTTTCGGGATAATTTCCCCGCCTTTTTCCAAGTAAACGACATCATTTTCGTGGAGCATCAATTTTTCAATCTGATCAGCATTATGCAAGGATGCCCGTTTTACAGTAGTTCCACCAATAAAAACAGGACTTAAATTAGCAACAGGCGTAATGGATCCAGTTCTTCCCACCTGATAGCTTACTGTCATAAGTGCCGTTTCAACCCTTTTGGCTTTAAACTTAAAGGAAGTTGCCCAACGGGGAGATTTAGCGGTAAACCCCATTGATTTTTGCTGTTGATAATTATTTACTTTAATAACGATTCCATCGATATCAAAAGGAAGGTTCGATCGTTCTTGATCCCAATACCGTATAAAATCCATAATACCCGCTAGATCCTTTGTTTTTTCAATAAATCTTTTTGAAGGATTAGGCGTTTTAAATCCCCAAGAAGCAGCACGCATTACGGATTCATAATGACCTTGGTCGATGGGCTCGGTGCTGTAAATCCCATACAGATAAGAATCTAATCCACGCTCAGCTACAACTTTAGAATCTTGCATTTTAAGTGTTCCAGATGCCGTATTTCTCGGATTAGCAAATAATTGTTCTCCAATGGCCTCACGTTCTAGGTTAATCCGTTGGAATTGGGAATGAGGCATAAAAATCTCTCCACGAATATCAAAATCTAGCGGAAAATCATTGCTTAATTGCAAGGGAATAGAGCGAATGGTTTTTACATTATTTGTCACATCCTCCCCTTTTTCGCCATCACCTCGAGTAACAGCCTTCAGGAGTTGCCCATTTTCATAATGAATACCAATGGCTACCCCATCATATTTTAACTCACAGACAAAATCAATTGGTTCAGCCACTAATTTCTGTACCCTCGTCACCCATTCTGAAATTTCCTCTTCAGAATAAGTGTTGGACAAAGACAACATAGGAAATCGATGCCTTACAGTTTCGAATTTTTTAGTTATATCGCCACCGACGCGTTTACTTGGGCTATTTTCAAATGCAAATTGTGGAAACTCAAGCTCCAATGCTTCTAATTGTTTCAAAAGCATATCAAAATCAAAATCGTCAAGTTGAGCAGCATTTTCAACATAATACAAATGATTATGCTTATGAATTTCCGCAGAGAGCACTAAGATCTTTTGTTTCGCTTCGTCTTGAGTCATGAAATAAAGGTAGGCTTTTTAGCTTTCACCATACGCGGCTTACCTTGTAAATCTTTCCTTAATTCAATGTTAATAAATCCTTTTTTCTCTAAAAGGGAAAGCACCTCACTATAATAAAGCTCATGAATCTCGAAAAAAAGAAAGCCATCATTATTAAGCAAATACATTGATTTATCGACAATCGTATTATAAAAAAGTAGCGGATTATCTTCAGGCACAAACAGGGCTATGGAAGGCTCAAAATCTACGACATTTGCTGCGATATTACCCGACTCATTAATGGGAATATAGGGCGGATTCGACACAATACAATCGAAAGCTCTTCCATTTTCGATAAAGGACAGGTCTTCAGAAAGAAAATCAGATTCAATTAATTCAATTTCCAAAGAAAGCTTTTCTGCATTTTCTCTAGCTAATTGAAGAGCAACAGGACTTACATCTATAGCCGTAATCTTGCAAGTAGGAAGTACATTTTTACATGCTAAAGCAATACAACCTGAACCCGTTCCAATTTCCAAAATGCTACTTATTGAGGCTTGTTCTTCAATAATCCATTGAACCAATTCTTCCGTTTCTGGTCTTGGGATTAATGCGCGTGAATCGCAATTTAGCAGCAAATCATAGAATAATGTTTCCCCAATAACATATTGAAAAGGCTCTTGATTTAGTAGTCGCTTAGTGGCATTTCTAAGAAACAATAAATCCGATTCAGACAATCGGCTATTGCTATTAAGAATCAAATCTGTTTTGGTCCAGTTTAATCTTTTTTGAATAAGAGAATCAAACATAAGTTTACATTCGCTTGCAGAAAAATGAGCTTCAAGGGATGAATAAAAATAACGTCGTAAATCAGGAATGGTATTCGTTTCGACAAACATTACGGATTTCTCAATTTGATAAACTGTTGAATCTTTTCATTTTCTATCAGTACGGTAAGGTTATAGTATGAAATTTTCCAATCGCCATTCACGAGTTCGCAAACACCACTACCCCTGCAACCACCCATCCAAGTAGCCAAGTTTTCATCAAACCAAGCCGTTTTTTTGTCTACTGAGAACATCCAAAATCGCTCCGAAGGTTTAAAGTCCCACGCTTTTCCTTTATCAAAATAGGGTTTGCAAAACGACTCAAATGCACCTTTTTCCCAACGTTCACCAGGTGCCGTACCCAGAAACACAAACTGATCTGTAACGGCCGAAAAATAAGAAGTGAAATTAGCATTCGCTGCATCAATATGCCATTGATCAATCAAGATATTCAATGATTTCGGCACTTCTTGTTGCGAAAAAACAACACTTTTAAGTACTAACAAAAGTCCAATAAGAATAGATTTACGTACCCTCATTTATTTACCACCTTCCATCTTTTGACACGCTTTAACCGCGTTATAGACATTAACAGTACCATGCGAATTACATAAACCTTTCAACTCTTTTTGAACTGTAACAGATGAAACGATTGCCTGTCGAATTTGCAACATACTTAGCGTAGGGAAATAAGACTTCAACATAGCTGCAACACCCGCCACCATTGGAGATGCCATTGATGTTCCTTGAAGGTTTTGATAATCACTTTGTGGAACAGAATTATAGATTTCTAAACCAGGAGCAAAAACATCAACACTTTTCTCACCAAAATTAGAGAAAGAAGCTACTAATTCACCTTTATCCTTGGTTGAAGCACCAATTGAAAGCCAATGAGGCGTTGGGGTCTCCTGAGTGGCATAAAGTGCTGTTGGAAAATTTGGTTCAACATCTGTGTCTTTTGAATCGTTTCCAGAAGCATGCACCATCAGTACACCCTTAGAATCAGCATATAAAATTGCCTCCTTTACTTTATTTTGATATGGCGAATAATTTTTACCAAAAGACATATTAATTACCATGGCACCATTATCTACAGCATAACGAATAGCTAATGCAACATCTTTATCATTTTCATCGCCATTAGGTACTGCTCTCAAAGACATAATTTTAACATTTTCTGCTACGCCATCACCTCCTAATCCATTTCCTCTTATTGCAGCAATAATTCCTGCAACGTGTGTACCATGAAGTGCATCGGGACCTTCAACATTTGAATTACCATAATTTTTATCATTAAAATCAGCTGGATTATCACCAATTAAAGCACGATCATCAAAATTAACATTCAATAAATAATCGATATGATCCGTGATGTATTTTCTAGTGTCTTCATCAAATTGATCAAGACTTTCCAAATATGGCGCATATTCTGAAATTTCATTTTCAACCTCCATTTTCACCTCCTGGTATAATAGGAACTCCTCACTAGCAACAATTGTGCTTTCATCTACTCCCTCATACTTATCCATTAGAGCCTTCAAAATTCGCGTTTTTTCTAGGCATGCCGCATCTAAATTTTCTCCTTTAGCGTTTCCTAAAAAGTTCCAACCATGCACATCATCAACATAGCCATTTTTATCATCATCAATTTTATTATTTGGAATTTCACCCGTATTTACCCAAATCTTTCCTTTTAAATCCTCATGTTCGATATCAACACCAGAGTCAATTACGGCCACAATAACGGTTTGTGACTTCTTGCTTTTCAACAATCCATACGCTTTATCGGTAAACATACCAGTTCCTTCTCCATTATACCAATTTAGAGTTCCAGGAAGAGCTTGAGCAAAAAGTGAACTTGAAGCTATTGCGAATGCGCAAAGAATTAACAAAGAATTTAATCGATTTTTCATACTTTAATAGAGTTTAGAATAAAGTTAAGTAAAAGAGTTTATAAAAGTGACAATAAAAATTAGTTAGGAATACTGTTAATTTAGTATCTTGCCCTAAAATTAACAAAAATGAAAACATTAATCATTTTATTGGTTACATTTTTATTTTGTGGAAAGCTATTCTCACAAGGCAGCTATTTAAATTTCAAGGACTATTATGAAAAAGAACCGTCCAAAATTAGTTCTTTTTGCAGTCCATATTCCAAACAAAACATTGAAGCCTTATCAAAGGAACAATTCTTTATAAAATACGCAACGAAAAACTGGATATATTATAATTCCACAGCATCTAAGGTTAAAGAACTACTTGACAATAAGGATCTATCATCGGTTTATTTCGAATTTTCTCCCCCACATACCTTATCTGATAGCGCCTTAGTAAAGCATCGAATTAATTTAGCTCATCAAGGTTTAGGAGGAATCGATACTGCTTATACAGGCAAAGGAGTTATCGTTGGGATTGTTGACCAAGGAATTGATTTTAATCATCCCGACTTCAAATTCTCAAATGGAAAAACCAGGGTACTTCGTTATTGGGACCACACCATTAATGGATCAAACCCTCCACAACCTTATGGATATGGAACTATTTGGGATAGCAGTGCCATAAACAACGGAACGTGTACTGCCTTAGAAACTGGAACAGCTCATGGCACCACGGTTTCCGGTATGGCAGCAGGAAATGCACAAGCCAATAATAAGAATAAAGGTGCTGCCCCAAAAGCAGACATCATCGTAGTTGAAACCAATTTTAATTTAGTAAACTGGACCTTAACCATTGCGGATGCCTGCGACTATATATTCAAAGTGGCCGATTCATTGGGTAAACCAGCTGTTATTAATTTATCCTTAGGCACCTATTTAGGAAGTCATGATGGCAATGATCCTGCTGCGGATTACATGGAATCTTTGCTAGATGGACAACCCGGACGCCTTATTGTTTGCGCTGCGGGTAATTCAGGAAATCAAGGAAAATATCATGTTCAAGGAAATAATATAGATGCTGACACCTCCTTTTTTTGGAACGTAAATAATCCTGGGGTCACCTTAGCTGGTACCAATAAAATACTTTTTGACCTTTGGTCAGACACCACCGACGCCCATTATTATTTCGCTTTCGGTGCCGACCGCCCCTCACCGACCTTTAAGTTTCGCGGACGTTCTTCCTTTCATTACGCCACAGCTAATATGGGAAGTCTACCGATATATGATACGATATACAACACATTGAATCAGCGTATTGCCTGCATCGAAACCTACCGAGAAATTATTGGTTCCGCCTTTCATATGCAGGTTATTTTCACTACAGTTGATTCGCTTTCCTATTTATACCGATTCATGACCTATGGATCCGGAAAATACGATGCTTGGGGTGGTTCTTGGCAACAGCTTAGCAATTTCGTTTCTAGCGCTTTACCCAATACTACTTTAATGCCGAGCATCATACATTACCACCTCCCCGATTCCTTACAAACAATTGTTTCCTCTTGGAATTGTTCGGAAAAAGTAATTTCAGTTGGGAATTTCAGAAATAGAAAAGGATATATCGACAAAAACAACACCTACTATGTTTCTCCATCGACCACGCTCGTTGGTAAATTAAGTGAGAATAGCAGCAAGGGACCAAGTAGATTAGGCGAAATAAAACCCGATATTTCGGCTGCTGGAGATATAACACTTGCAGCTGGACCCATGTTATATTTATCGAATTCTGCCAATAATAGCACCATTGATCAAGGTGGGTTTCACGTTAGAAATGGTGGGACATCAATGGCCTCCCCTGTTGTTGCAGGAATCGGCGCTTTATACCTAGAAAAATGCAACTATGCCACTTGGGAAACCTTCAAAACTGATCTAATAAACTCAGCGGCACACGATAACTTTAGTGGTTTACTTCCTAATTTTGGTTATGGGCACGGAAAAGCTGATGCAGTAGGAATATTATTGGAAAAAACTCCGAGTATTACGATATCAGGACCCGGTGGAATTTGTGTCGGATCGACCGCTATTTTATCTTTTAGCACCAACGCTTTTGTTAATAATGTACTTTGGTCAAACGGTGGACAAACAAACAGCATTAACACCGCAATCATTGGGCCGTATCAAGTTCAAATAACAAGTGAATACGGATGTAAAACAAAGTCGCCTTTTCACCAATTAATTACGTACAGCTTACCTTTCGTGGATGCAGGAACTAGTTATACTGCTTGTCCTGGCGAGCCAATAACACTTTCAGGCGCTGGAACTGCGACTTCATACACTTGGGCCAATAACATACAAAATGGAATTCCGTTTATTCCTAGTCAATCATCTTATTATTACGTTACGGGAACAAATTCGAATAACTGTCAAATTACGGATTCTATTTTTGTAGGCTTATACAGTTCAATTTTACTTGACTACACCGAACAAACACAAAATGTATTAACAAATTCAAATCCTTTTAACCTTACACCAGGTGTTCCATCAGGCGGAACATATAGCGGTAATGGGATTATTGGAAGCTCATTTCACCCCACTCTAGCCGGAGTTGGTTCACACTTAATTACCTATACGTATACCGACCCAAATGGCTGTACTCAAAGTGATTCAGCTATCATAAACGTTGTTTCCGGTGCAGCAGTAAGTACCCTTGATTCAGGTAATTTTACCTTGTATCCCAATCCAACCGAGAATGATTTAATACTTAACTTACCTCAAAGTGCCTCTTCTAGCCCCTATCAAATTAAAGATGCCACTGGACGAACAATACAAAATGGCATAGTGAACGCAGGATCTAATTTAATTAGCACGAAGCAACTACCCGCCGGATCTTACTTTATTACCCTAAATTATTCGATTACAAAATTCATTAAAATTTAAATCTTACCTCCATGAAAATCAATCACCTTATTTTACTTCCTGTTTTAGTATTGTTTTCAACGCTAAGTTTTTCTCAAAAAGAAAATAGTACGGAATGTTCCAAGAAAAATAGATTCAGTAATCAACAACTGAAAAGCAATTCGCTGACCGTCAGTCAGATTACTCAAACCGAGAAATACGATGTTCACTACTACGGCCTGAATCTCAACATGACCAATACCAATACCAATTTGAATGGATCTGCCTCCATGCACGCGAGTTGCATCCAGAACATTGATACCATTTTATACGAACTTTATCCAACACTAACTATTAGCTCAGTAGAATTAAACGGAACTTCGGTAGCCTTCACGCGCAGTAATTCTGCCGTTAAAATTGCAGCTAATTTGACTGCTGGCACTAATTTTACGATTAAAACATACTACAACGGTACACCTCCAACGGCGCAAACGAATCCTTTAGGTGGAAGTGGAATGACCTATGCGACCTCTCCAAGCTGGGGAAATGCCGTGGTTTGGTCTTTATCTGAACCATTTTCCGCCTACGAATGGTGGCCATGCAAACAAAGTTTAAATGACAAGGCCGATTCTTCCGATATTAATATAACGGTTCCCAATGCCTGCAAGGCCGGGTCTAATGGTCTTCTCACCAATGTGGTAAACCTAGGAAATGGAACCACTCGTTATGAATGGAAACACCGTCATCCGATTGATTACTACTTAATTTCGGTCGCTGTAGCTCAGTATATTGAATATAATATCTATGCTAATCCAACTAATGCCCCTGCTCCTATTTTGATACAAAACTTCATCTACAATAATCCTCAAACCTTACCTAATTTTCAAGCTGATATCGATGAAACAGTTGATTTTCTCAATCTATTTTACGATCTATATGGCCCCTATCCATTTGAGGATGAAAAATATGGGCATTGTATGGCTCCACTATCTGGGGGAATGGAACACCAAACGATGACTACGCAAGGTTTTTTCAATAAAGGATTAACATCCCACGAATTAGGACATCAATGGTGGGGAGATCACGTTACCTGTGCTTCATGGAGCGACATTTGGGTGAATGAGGGCTTTGCTTCTTATAGCGAACAATTGATGTTGGAAAATTTGTACCCAGGGGAAGAAATACAAAATATGTTAGATGTTCACGACAACGTAAAAACTCAACCAGGCGGGAGTGTTTGGGTCTTGGACAGTTTAAATGAAAATAGAATTTTCAGTGGTCGACTCACTTACGACAAAGGCGCTGCAATTATTCATACCATTCGCTACATGGTAAACAACGACAACCTCTTTTTTCAAACCTTACAAAATTTCTTAACGACTTATGCAGAAAGCACAGCTTTTGGAATCGACGTCAGAGATGCCTTTATACAATCTACGGGAATCAATTTTACGCCCTTTTTTGAACAATGGTACTTCGGTCAAGGATTTCCAACGTACTCCGTTAAATGGAAACAAAGTGGGAATAATGCAATCGTTCAGATAAACCACAGTGTTTCCATGTCAAGTATCACTCCTACCTTCACTAACCCGATTGACCTGAAGTTTACGCGTCCCGGAAATAGCGACACCATTATTCGTTTCCAGATTTCGGCGAATTCAAACACCTTCACCATCAACGGTATTGGAACCATTAACAATTCTATCGGCATTGACCCCAACAATTGGGTGATTAATAACAACGGAACGATACAAATGGATAACACCTTAAGTATTCAAGAACAGAATGATGAGTTAGGCATTACACTACAACCAAATCCGAGTAATGGTATTTTTAGCATTAATGGATTAAAGGAACCTGCTTTTCTTCAACTTTATGGAATGAATGGTCAACTTTTAAAAGAAATGACTATTGTACCTAATCAGCTCATTGATATCCAAGCATTTCCTAAAGGAACGTATTTGCTGAGTATTATGAATACAGATGGAAACAAAACACTGCGATTGATTAGTCATTAAATAGTTAATATTAAGAAACTAGACCTGACTATTTCTTTTTGTGGAGTTCTAAATAATCAAAAACTAGATTACAAAAAACTGTCATTCCCGGTTTCAATGAACTATCGTCTATTATAAATTCCGCAGTATGGTGAGGAGCAGCCAATTTTACATCATTCCCCTTGGCGCTTCCACCAATAAAAAAATATAAACCAGGAACTTCTTTTGCAAAATATGAAAAATCCTCAGCACCTGTTTCCGGAGTTACTAGGATTACATTCTCTAATCCAACTGATTTTACTAGAGATGGAACCATAGAATTAGTTAGCGATACATTATTAAAAGTAACGGGATAATGCATGCTATATGGCAATTCAACGATAGCGGTTGCACCAGCAGCCTCAGCCGTTTTTTCGGCGATTGTACGAACACGATTAAAGACCAAGTTTTCATCTTCATCACTAAAAGTTCTAATCGTTCCCACCATTTCAACTTTTTCAGGAATAATATTAAATCTGTTTCCGCCATTAATAGCGCCAACTGTTACAACTGCTGCATTTTCTTTTATGTTTACATTACGGCTTACGATAGTCTGAAGACTATTAACAATTTGAGATGAAACCACAATAGGATCAATTGAAGTCCAAGGAGATGCACCATGAGAAGCTTTTCCAATGACAGTTATTTTAAAATCACCAGTTCCAGCCATGGTTGCAGCTGGGCGATACGTAATTTTTCCAACTTCAATTCCAGCACCTAAATGCAATCCAAAAATGACATCTACTTTTGGATTATTCAAAACGCCTTCTTTAACCATTAGCTTTGCGCCACCTTCTTCACCAATCGGCGTACCTTCTTCGGCAGGCTGAAAAATGAATTTTACAGTTCCCCTTAAGTCTTTTTTCATGCCAGATAATATTTCTGCTACTCCCATTAAAATTGCAACGTGCCCATCATGACCACAGGCATGCATAACACCTGTTTCCTTTCCATTATAACTTGAAATAACAGTTGATTTATAGGGTAAATCATTCTTTTCTTTAATTGGCAATGCGTCCATGTCTGCTCTCAGCGCAATTACTGGTCCTGGCTTATCTCCTTTTAAAATACCAACTACACCGGTAATTCCAACTTTTGTTTGCACTTCCATTCCCAAAGATTGTAAATGTTTAGCAATGATTTCGGCAGTACGAAACTCTCTATTACCCAGTTCAGGATTTTGATGAAAATCGTGGCGCCAATTAATTACCTTTTGTTCGATAGCGCTTACCTTTTTGACAATCAATGCTTCATAATTAGTTTGTGATAAAAACAGATCACAATAAATTAGTGCAAAAAATAAAAGGGGAACTTTTAAGAAATAGAATTGTCTCATAACATATAAATTAATAAATCGAAGGATACTAAAGTAAGTATTTTAACAAGACAAGCACAAAAATCACACGGATTTTTCATCTTGATCCAACTAAAGGAATTGACAATGTTACAAGAATCTAACTTGTAAATTGACAGAACTAATTTTTCTCTAAACTGGTAAAAACCAAATCATTTAAAAAAGCAATTATTTCGCTTTCCTCTTTGTTTTTACCAAAATCAGTAAGTGATGGCAGGTTATTCATAAAGAAGTTTTGAAAATGTGCCATTTCAATAATGGTAGAGGCTAAGGACTTAGGATATTTATACGTAGGACAACATTCTAAAATAATAGCACCAATTACAGCACAAAGATCTTTGTATGGCTTAAAAAATTGCTGTTTATTATCTTCACCAACCTGCTTTGTCAAATAAGCCTTTGACCCCTCAGCAATAATGATTTGATAGAGTAAACTTTCGTTTATATAACTCGTTTTTTCATCGTCTTCCACCGTTGTTGCCAAAAGTTTAATAATCCTTTTTAGTTTTTCTGCTGGGTCATTCATGTTATTAGTATGAAAACTAATCTGAAATTCAAGCCAAGCCCAATACCACGCTGTAAGGTAAACTAATAATTTATGCTTGTTTTCAAAGTATCTGTAAATTCCTGCCTCCGTTGTACCAATATCTTCAGCCAATTTTTTAAAAGTGAATGATTCAAAACCTGTTTTGTAAATTAGCTGAACACTATGCTTAAGGATGTTCTTTCCTAATTCCGAACTCTCTGGATTTCGAAGAAACAATGCCTCATTCATTTTGATGTGTAATTGTAATTTCATTTAGATGTATTGGTTACTTCTGCTTTTTGAGTAACAAAGCTACAAAAAATATTAATGCAATTATTTATGATAGTAATACTATCTTTTAATAAACTATTTCTATCTTTGCTAAAAATTACAATCTAAATATGCTGCTCAACAAACGAATACCATTGATTTACATAGTAAATAAGGTAAAGTACGATCTGGTAATTGTATTAATTGTTTCCCTATCAGCTCTTTTTGTTACCGATAAGTATAAAGAAATGTTGCCTGAAATGCCATTAACAATACCTGCTTTCATCGGAACCGCCATCTCCATTCTGCTCTCTTTTAAACTGAGTCAATCTTACGAAAGATGGTGGGAAGCCCGAAAAGTATGGGGAGCAATCGTTAACGACTCTAGAAGTTTAGTCATTCAATTACAAACCTTTACAGCAAAAGGCAATGACGAACTAATCAAAAAAATTGCTTTTAGACAAATTGCTTGGTGTTATTCTTTAGGGCAATCGCTTCGAGGATTAAACCCCACTGACAACTTGAATGATTATATCTCTGAGGAGGACTTAAGCGAAATAATGCAGCAAAATAATAAACCTTTGGCCTTACTTCAACTGAACGCAAGAGATATAAAACAACTGAAAGATACCAATCAATTAGACCTGTTTTCGCAAATACAATTAGACAATACACTTGTGCGCCTTTGTGATGCACAAGGAAAATGTGAACGCATTAAGTCAACTATATTCCCAGTTACTTATCGCCTCTTTCTTCAAGGGTTAATTTACCTTTTTGTTATAACTCTTGCCGTTTCATTACGAGTTGATGGTTTATTTGAGACACCACTTCTTGTAGCTATTTCTGCATCATTTTTCCTATTAGAAAAATCAGCTAAGCATATGCAAGATCCTTTTGAGAACAGACCAACAGACACCGCAATGACAGCTATTGCCAGAACGATAGAAATAAATATTAAGCAGCTATTAAAAGAAACGCAAATACCTACTGCGCATCAACCAGGTAAATTTTACTTATTATAAACAATTAAACATAAAAAATATGAAAACACTAACAAAAGAAATGCAAATGGCCATAACTCCAGCAATGGCCCTAGACTTATTGAAAGAAGGGAATAAACGATTTATTTCTAATCTTAAACTTAACCGTAACCTTCTACAACAGGCAAACGACACATCTGACGGTCAGCATCCATTTGCGGTTATATTAAGTTGTATCGACAGTAGAACATCTGCCGAACTAATTTTCGACCAAGGACTTGGTGACGTATTCAGTGTTCGTATTGCTGGAAACATTGTTAATGAGGATATTTTAGGTAGCATGGAATTTGGCTGTAAAGTGGCAGGCTCAAAAATTATTGTTGTTTTAGGTCACACAAAATGTGGCGCAATAAAAGGGGCATGCGACCATGTTGAAATGGGTAATTTAACGGCATTATTAAGCAAAATAACACCTGCCGTTGAAAATGAAATACAGACATTAGAAAATCGGAATGCTAACAATTCAGTTTTCGTGGAAAATGTTGCTGCCATAAATGTTAAGCAGACTGTTAATGCCATTATGGAAAGAAGCCCCATCCTAAGTGAGATGATTAATAATGGACAAATAGGAATTATTGGAGGAATGCATAACATCTCAAC
>JBILCD010000063.1:0-11635 GCA_044353285.1 Crocinitomicaceae bacterium
ACGAGGTATTTACGCCAATTGACTTAATTAATGCGAAAACACTATCGTCTGTGATTAATTCGTTTTTTGGAACGAATCAGTTGTCTCAATTCATGGATCAAACGAATCCATTATCTGAAGTAACGCACAAACGTAGGCTATCTGCTCTAGGGCCAGGTGGTTTATCACGTGAAAGAGCAGGTTTTGAGGTGCGCGATGTTCACTATACGCATTACGGTCGTTTGTGTACCATAGAAACTCCGGAAGGTCCAAATATTGGTTTGATTTCCTCTCTTTGTGTATTTGCGAAAGTAAATAAACTAGGTTTTATTGAAACTCCTTACCGAAAAGTAGAAAAAGGAAAGGTTATCTTTAATGAAGAACCAATCTATTTGGCTGCAGAAGAAGAAGACACTAAAATAATTGCGCAGGCTAATGCGGTTATCGATGATAAAGGAAATTTCTTGTCTAATCTGGTAAAAGCTAGATTCGAAGGTGATTTTCCTGTTGTTCAACCGGAAAAACTGACCTTAATGGATGTTGGTGCAAATCAAATTGCATCAATTGCAGCTTCGTCTATTCCTTTCTTAGAACATGATGATGCCAACCGGGCACTTATGGGATCTAACATGCAACGTCAGGCCGTTCCTTTATTACGCCCGAATTCACCAATAGTTGGAACCGGAATAGAACGTTTAGTGGCGCGCGATTCTCGTGTTCTTATTAATGCAGTTGGTAAAGGTGTGGTAGAATACGTTGACGCAAATGAGATCGTAATTCGCTATGATTGGACTAAAGAAGACAAATTAGTTAGCTTTGATAGTGAAGTCATTCATTATTCTTTAACGAAATTTAGAAAAACAAACCAAAGTACTTGTATTAACCTCAAACCAATTGTTGAAAAAGGCGATCGAGTTGAACAAGGTCAAGTGCTCTGCGAAGGATACGCTACACAAAATGGCGAATTGGCCTTGGGTCAAAATCTAAAAGTAGCCTTCATGCCTTGGAAAGGATATAATTTTGAAGATGCAATCGTGATTTCTGAAAAGGTTGTTAGAGATGATATTTTTACGTCTATTCATATCGATGAATATTCCTTAGATGTT
Source organism: Crocinitomicaceae bacterium (assembly GCA_044353285.1). Lineage (GTDB taxonomy): Bacteria > Bacteroidota > Bacteroidia > Flavobacteriales_D > Crocinitomicaceae > UBA952. The sequence goes on from JBILCD010000063.1 coordinate 1,086, forward strand.
CGTGATACTAAACGTGGAATGGAAGAATTAACTTCTGATATTCCAAATGTAAGCGAAGAAGCAACGAAGGATTTAGATGAAAATGGATTGATTCGTATTGGTGCGGATATTAAAGAAGGAGATATTTTAATTGGAAAAATTACACCGAAAGGTGAAACAGATCCTTCTCCGGAAGAAAAATTATTACGTGCTATCTTTGGTGATAAAGCGGGTGATGTTAAAGATGCATCGCTAAAAGCTGGACCATCTCTTCGTGGAACTGTTATTGAGAAAAAATTATTTTCTCGCGCAGTGAAAGAACGTAAAGCTAAGAATCAAGACAAATCTGTTCTTGAAGCAATTGATGCAGAATATCAACGAGATTTCATCCAATTGAAAGAAAAATTGGTGGAGAAATTAATGATGATTCTTGGTGATCAAAAAGCAAATGGGGTATATAATAATTTCAAGGAAGAATTGATTAAAAAGGGAACGAAGTTTTCTGAAAAAGCACTTCTAGCGATTGACTATACCATTATTAATCCGCTTAATTGGTCTGCTGATACTACTACAAATCAATTGATCTCGAGAGTGATTCATAACTATAGTATCAAAGCAAATGATTTATTAGGAAATTATAAAAGACGTAAATTCCATATCTCTGTTGGAGATGAGCTTCCTGCTGGTATTGTGAAATTAGCTAAGGTTTATGTAGCTAAAAAACGCAAGCTTAAAGTAGGTGATAAAATGGCTGGAAGACACGGAAATAAAGGTATTGTTGCCAATATCGTTCGTCAAGAAGATATGCCTTTCTTGGAAGATGGAACGCCAGTTGATATTGTTTTAAATCCATTGGGTGTACCGTCAAGGATGAACTTAGGTCAGATATATGAAACGGTATTAGGTTGGGCAGGAGAAAAAATGGGTGTTAAATTTGCAACCCCAATTTTTGATGGTGCAACGCCTGATCAAATTAACGAGTTAACCGATAAAGCGGGTGTACCTAGATCTGGTAAAACTTATCTTTATGATGGTGGTACCGGAGAACGTTTTCATCAACCTGCAACTGTGGGAATCATTTATATGTTGAAATTATCGCATATGGTGGATGATAAGATGCACTCACGTTCAATAGGACCATATTCCTTAATTACGCAACAGCCACTTGGTGGTAAAGCGCAGTTCGGAGGCCAGCGTTTTGGTGAAATGGAGGTATGGGCAATCGAAGCTTTTGGTGCTGCTAATATCCTTCAAGAAATCTTAACGATCAAGTCAGATGATGTTAATGGAAGATCCAAAGCCTACGAGGCAATTGTGAAAGGGGATAATATACCTGATCCAGGAATTCCTGAGTCTTTCAATGTATTGCTGCATGAATTAAGTGGCTTGTGCTTAAATGTAAGCATGGATTAATTTGAGTTTTTAACGAAATTATACGGTAAAAAAATGACCTTCAAAAAAGAAATGCCAAAAAAACAAAGTAGTTTTAGTAAAATTACAATTTCACTTGCTTCGCCGGAGCTTATTCTTAAGCAATCTAGTGGAGAAGTTTTAAAGCCAGAAACAATCAATTATAGAACCTATAAGCCAGAAAGAGATGGCTTGTTCTGTGAACGAATTTTTGGCCCTGTTAAAGATTATGAATGCCATTGTGGTAAGTATAAGCGTATTCGTTACAAAGGAATTGTATGTGATCGTTGTGGTGTTGAGGTAACTGAAAAAAAGGTAAGAAGAGAAAGACGAGGACATATTTCTTTGGTCGTTCCTGTTGCTCATATTTGGTATTTTCGTTCTTTGCCAAATAAAATTGGCTATCTATTAGGGCTTCCAACTAAAAAGTTGGATCAAATTATCTATTACGAGCGCTATGTTGTGATTCAAGTAGGAGCAGCAGCGAATATCGAAGGAGAGGAATTGGCTCACATGGATTTTATTGAGGAGGAAAAATACCTTGATATATTGGAAGATCCTTCCATGAAAGATAATCATCACTTGGAGGATTCAGATCCGAATAAATTCATCGCCAAAATGGGCGCTGAGGCTTTACATGATTTATTGAAGCGTTTAGACCTTGAAGATATGTCCTACAAGCTTCGTATTAAGGCGGAAACTGAAACTTCTGTTCAACGAAAAAATGAGGCATTGAAAAGATTGCAAGTGGTTGAGGCTATGCGCGATTCTCAGAAACGCATCGAGAATAATCCAGAATGGATGATTGTTAAAGTTGTTCCGGTTATTCCACCTGAATTACGACCTCTTGTTCCATTAGATGGTGGGCGTTTTGCTACTTCCGATTTAAATGATCTATATCGTCGTGTTATTATTAGAAATAATCGTCTAAAACGATTAATCGAAATTAAAGCGCCTGAGGTTATCTTAAGAAATGAGAAAAGAATGTTGCAAGAATCGGTTGATTCATTGTTTGATAATTCAAGAAAATCAAGCGCGGTTAAAACTGAATCCAATCGAGCATTAAAATCACTTTCTGATTCATTAAAAGGAAAGCAAGGTCGATTCCGTCAGAATTTATTAGGAAAACGTGTTGATTATTCTGCGCGTTCTGTAATTGTTGTTGGTCCTGATTTAAAATTACACGAGTGTGGTTTACCTAAGGATATGGCAGCAGAACTTTATAAGCCATTCATTATTCGTAAAATGATTGAACGCGGTATCGTGAAAACGGTTAAGTCTGCGAAAAAAATTGTTGATCGAAAAGAACCAGTGGTTTGGGATATCCTTGAAAATATATTGAAAGGACACCCTGTCTTATTGAATAGAGCTCCTACTCTTCACAGATTAGGTATTCAAGCGTTCCAACCGAAGCTTATCGAAGGAAAAGCAATTCGTCTTCACCCGCTTGTTACAACGGCTTTCAACGCGGATTTTGATGGTGACCAAATGGCGGTACATTTACCACTTGGTAATGCTGCTATCTTGGAAGCGCAAATGTTGATGCTTGCTTCACACAACATTCTTAATCCAGCTAATGGTGCACCTATTGCCGTTCCTTCTCAGGATATGGTTCTTGGTCTTTATTACATCACTAAAGGAAAGGTTTCAACTAAAGATGAGGTCTTAAAAGGCGAAGGAAGTATTTTCTATTCACCGAAAGAGGTTATCATTGCTTTTAATGAAAAACAATTAGATCTTCATGCTCACATTAAAGTGAAAACGTATGATTTGAATGAAAATGGTGTTCCTGAACTTCGAATTCTTGAAACGACTTGTGGACGTATTTTATTTAATGAAAATGTGCCGAGAGAGGTTGGATATATCAATGATGTACTAACCAAAAAAGCACTTCGTGATATTATTGGAGAGGTCTTGAAAATTTCTGGAACTTCTAGAACAGCGAAATTCTTAGATGATATCAAAGAATTAGGATATGAAATGGCCTTCAGAGGTGGTTTGTCGTTTAATTTAGATGACATTATCATACCAAAAGAAAAAGAAGCTTTAGTATTGAAGGCAGAGAATGAAGTGAAGGATGTTATGATGAATTATAACATGGGATTAATTACGAACAACGAACGATATAATCAAATTATCGATATTTGGACGCATACTAATTCGCGCTTAACGGCGACTTTGATGGATCAGTTGAAAACGGATAGACAAGGATTCAATTCGATTTATATGATGTTTGATTCGGGTGCACGTGGTTCAAAAGAACAAATTCGTCAGCTTTCAGGAATGAGGGGATTAATGGCGAAACCACAGAAATCAGGAGCTAGCGTTCAAGAAATTATTGAAAATCCAATTCTTTCTAACTTTAAAGAAGGTCTTTCAATTCTTGAGTACTTTATTTCTACTCACGGTGCTCGTAAAGGTCTTGCAGATACGGCTTTGAAAACGGCGGATGCTGGTTACTTAACCAGACGACTTGTCGATGTAGCTCAGGATGTTGTAATTAATTCAAACGATTGTGGCACATTACGAGGTATTGTCGCTACTGCACTAAAGAAAAATGACGAAATCGTTGAGCCTTTATATGATCGAATCTTAGGTAGAACATCTGTTCATGATGTTTATATGCCAGAATCGGATAATTTAATTGTTGCTGCAGGCGAAATCATAACAGAGTCATTTGGAAAAGCAATTGAAACATCGGGTATTGATGAAGTAGAAATACGTTCGGTACTTACTTGTGAAATGCGACGAGGTGTTTGTTCAAAGTGCTACGGTAGAAATTTATCGAATCACAGACTAGCTCAAATTGGAGATGCAGTAGGTGTAATTGCAGCGCAATCTATTGGTGAGCCTGGTACACAATTAACCTTGAGAACATTCCACGTGGGTGGTACAGCGTCAAATATTGCTGATATTTCTGATATGAAAGCTAAGGCTAACGGAAAATTAGAAATGGAGGAATTGAGAACGATCGATAAGAAAAATCCTGATGGTTCCATTAAGCGTATCGTTGTTGGACGTTCTGCTGAATTAAAAATTACAGATGAAAAAACAGGTATTGCTATCATGAATGCTAATGTTCCTTATGGTTCAGAATTAATGGTGGAAAATAACATCAAAATTAAAAAAGGTGATGTTATCTGTAAATGGGATCCATATAATGCCTTAATTATTTCTGAGGTAGCTGGAAAAGTGGTGTTTGATAGTATCATTGAAGGACTTACCTTCCGTGAGGAAGTGGATGAGCAAACTGGATTTACTGAAAAAGTAATTACAGAATCACGTGATAAAAAACGAAGTCCTGCAATTCATATTATTGATCCAAAAACGAAAGAAGTATTACGCGAATATTCACTTCCTGTTAATTCACATATTTCTGTGAATGTAGGAGATAAATTGGAAGCGGGTGATACCTTAGTTAAAATTCCAAGATTAGCGGGTAAAACCGGAGATATTACTGGTGGACTTCCACGTGTTACGGAATTATTCGAAGCTAGAAATCCTTCCAATCCTGCAGTTGTTGCAGAAATTGATGGAACAGCTTCATTTGGTACAATTAAAAGAGGAAATAGAGAGGTTATTATTACGTCTAAATTAGGCGAAGTAAGAAAGTATTTAGTTTCCTTATCTAAACATATCCTTGTTCAACAAAATGACTTTATTCGTGCAGGCCAACCGTTATCTGATGGTGCTATTACTCCGAATGACATTTTAAATATTGAAGGTCCAACCAAAGTGCAAGAATATATCGTTAATGAAATCCAAGAGGTATATCGTCTTCAGGGTGTAAAAATTAATGACAAGCATTTCGAGGTAATTGTTCGCCAAATGATGTTGAAAGCTGAGATAATGGATTCTGGTGATACGCGCTTCCTAGAAGGGCAATCGATTCACAAGGCAGATATCATGGAAGCAAATGACGAATTATTCGGAATGATGTTGGTGACGGATGCTGGAGATTCTTATGATGTGAAAAGTGGTCAACTTATTTCCGTTCGGAGATTTAGAGATGAAAACTCTAAATTGAAACGCGAAGATAAAAATTTAGTGGTGGCTCGTGAAGCGATTTCTGCCACTTCTACTCCTTTACTTCAAGGTATTACAAGGGCATCTTTACAAACTCAATCATTCATCTCTGCGGCATCTTTCCAAGAAACGACGAAAGTCTTGAACGAAGCAGCAATTTCTGGAAAAGTAGATCACTTACTAGGATTGAAAGAAAATGTAATCGTTGGTCACTTAATACCAGCAGGAACAGGTGTTCGTAGTTTCCAAAAAATGATTGTCGGTTCGCAACAAGATTATGATGTATTGGTGGAAGCCGCTGCAGAATAATTAATCGATAAAGATAAAATAAAAAAGGAGCATAATATGCTCCTTTTTTTTTACCCTATCGTTCCCCAGTTCGGACGTTCCTTTAATAAGGTGATGACTTTTTCACGAAGTTTTTGATGCGCAGGTAATAGGAGGTTAGGATCATTTTCAATAAGTTGCTTTGCTGTTTCTCTCGCACTATTAACAATCTCTCCATCTTTTGATAAATCAGCAATTTTCAATTCTAAAATACCGCTTTGCTGTGTACCCATTAAATCACCAGGTCCACGCAATTGTAAGTCAACCTCGGCAATTTCGAATCCGTCGCTTGTTGCAACCATTGTTCCCATTCGCTTTTTTGCTTCTTTTGAAAGTTCGTAGCCTGTCATTAATATGCAATAGGACTTTTCTGCTCCTCGACCAACTCTTCCCCGCAATTGGTGAAGTTGTGCTAAACCAAAGCGCTCGGCACTTTCGATGATCATAACGGATGCATTGGGTACGTTTACACCAACTTCTATGACGGTTGTGGCAACCATAATATGCGTTTCTCCTTTTATAAAGCGCTGCATTTCGTATTCTTTTGCATCTGGCTTCATTTTTCCATGAACAATGCTAACTTGATATTCTGGCATTGGAAAAGAGCGTGAAATCGCTTCAAATCCATCCATTAAGTTATTAAAGTCTAATTTTTCACTCTCTTTTATTAAGGGATAAACAATGTAGATTTGTCTCCCTAAAGCAATCTCTTTACGCATAAAACCAAATAAGGCTAAACGGTGGCTATCAAAGCGATGAATCGTTGAGATTGGTTTTCTCCCTGGAGGCAATTCATCGATGACTGAGACATCGAGGTCGCCATAAAATGTCATGGCCAAAGTTCTCGGAATAGGTGTCGCTGTCATGACTAATATATGGGGTGGAATGCTATTTTTTCTCCACATTTTTCCACGTTGGGCCACACCGAAACGGTGCTGCTCATCAATAACCACGAACCCTAAATTATGAAATTGAACAGGATCCTCTAATAAGGCATGGGTACCAATTAATATATTTATTTCTCCTTTTTCCAATGCGGCAAATAGAGGTATTCTAGCTGCTTTTTTTGTTGAACCAGTTAAAAGGGCTAGTTTAATGTCAATGTCTTTTACTAATTCACGAATGGTTTCGTAATGTTGGTTTGCTAAAATTTCTGTCGGGGCCATTATGCAAGCCTGAAATCGATTGCCAACAGCAATAAGCATAGCAATAAGTGCAACCAGCGTTTTTCCGCTACCAACATCGCCTTGCAACAAACGATTCATGTGATGGCCTTTTAAGAAGTCTTTACGGATTTCTTTTATGACGCGTTTTTGGGCATTGGTTAATTCAAAAGGTAAATGATGAGCGTAAAATTGATTCAGTAATTCTCCAGATTGTTCGAAAACATGCCCTTTAATCGCCTGTATTCTTGTGCCTTTTCGAATCAGCATTTCTAATTGTAAAAAAAATAGCTCTTCGAATTTTAATCGAAATCTTGCTTGCTTAATGTCTATTTCGTTGTTGGGTCGATGTATTTTTTTTAAGGCTTCTGATCTAGAAATTAGTTCCTGTTCTTTTATGATTTGCTCCGGCAGAAATTCCTTGGTTTGGATATCGTGCTGAAAAAATAAGTGTTGAACGAGTTTCTCTATTCCTTTTGTGTTTAATCCTTTTTGGTTTAATTTTTCTGTGCTGGAATAAAAGGGCTGAAATCCTGCCTTTTTCGATACTTCGTTCATCGGAGTAAGTTCAGGATGAGGAATCGTCCACACGCCATTGATTACTTTTGCTTTGCCAAAAGCTTGATAGGGTAAACCTGCGACAAGCATTTGCTTAATCCATTGCCCTCCTTGAAACCAAATAAACTCGATGCTACCAGTTGAATCGGTGAAGCGTGCACTTAAGCGTTTGAAACGAGCGGTGCCAACTTCCTTAATGTTATCAATGGTTCCTACTAATTGCACATAGGAATCAATGTAGGGTAATTCACTGCATTTATGATAAATGGAGCGATCAAGGTACCGATATGGATAGGTGTGGAGCAAATCTCCATAGGTGAATATTCCTAATTCTTTTTGAAGCAGTTGAGCACGTTGAGGACCTACTCCTTTCAGAAATTCAATCGGTGTCTGAAGTAATTCACTCATGTTTAGCGTTTAGGTGGCTGTTCGCTACTTCCAAACACCCATTTTATTGAATTTTTCAATCCTGTCGTTTATGCGTTTCTCAGGTGTTTGCTGATCTAACTCTTTTAAATAAGATAAAATCGCCCGCTTTACATTTTCGAAATTTTCTTCTTGTGAACGATGTGCTCCATTGATGGGCTCAGGAATAACAGCATCTACTAGACCATTTTTTTTCATGTCGGTAGAGGTTAGCTTTAAGGCTTCAGCTGCTATTTCTTTGTAGTCCCATGATCGCCAAAGAATCGACGAACAAGACTCCGGTGAAATCACCGAATACCACGTATTTTCTAGCATAACGACTTTATCCCCAACGCCAATGCCTAATGCACCACCAGAAGCCCCTTCGCCAATAATGATACATATTACGGGAACTTTCAAGCGCATCATTTCATAAATATTTCGAGCAATGGCTTCTCCTTGACATCGTTCCTCTGCTTCTAATCCTGGAAATGCTCCCGGGGTATCGATAAAGGTGACAATGGGCTTATTGAATTTCTCTGCTAACTTCATCAATCGCAATGCCTTTCTGTATCCTTCTGGATTGGGCATTCCAAAATTTCGGTATTGTCTCATTTTAGTATTAATACCTTTCTGTTGGCCAATAAACATGACGCTTCGGCCATCAATGGCACCAAATCCTCCGATCATGGCTTTGTCATCTTTTACTCCTCTATCTCCGTGTAATTCCAAAAAATTACCACCCGTTATGGCATCAATATAAGCTAAAGTATATGGCCGATCAGGATGTCTTGATAACTGAACGCGCTGCCAAGGACTTAGGTTTGAAAAAATTTCTTTCGAAGTAGCATTTAGCTTTTTTTCTAATTCAATTATTTTATCCTGCATGTCTACGCTGGTAGAAATGCCGATTTCTTTGGTTTGTAAAATTTGTTCTTCAAGGGCGCGAATAGGCTCTTCAAAATCTAGATAAGTCGACATATGGTATCAAATTAATACACAAAATTAAGAAAATTGCTTTGTTCTTCTAATTTTGTACTATGATCTTATTCCCAAATGCTAAAATTAATTTAGGATTACACGTTTTAGTTAAGCGTCCTGATGGCTTTCATGAAATTGAAAGTTGTATGTATCCAATACCCTTGTGTGATATTTTGGAAATTATTCCAGCACAGAAGTTTTCCTTCGTGCAAACTGGCATCTCTTTTCCGCCAAGTGCTGAAAAAAACTTATGCGAAAAGGCCTATGATTTACTTTCTCAAAATTTTAATGTACCACCGGTAAATATCCATCTTCGAAAACAAATTCCTTCCGGAGCAGGACTCGGGGGGGGCTCATCGGATGCTGCATTTGTTCTTAAAGGATTAAATGAATTATTTTCTTTGAACTTATCGAACGAAACGTTAGAGGTCTTATCCGCAGAATTAGGTAGCGACTGCCCTTTCTTTATTGCCAACGTACCTTCTATCGTAAGAGGGAGGGGGGAAATACTATCGCCATTCAATCTTGATTTGAAAGGAACATTTTTGGTGCTTATTAATCCTGATATTCATGTCAGTACCAAAGATGCTTATGCCATTGTAAGGCCAAAAAAAGCGGTCAATAAATTGGAGGAAGTTCTTTCTTATAATCGAAACGAATGGAAATCGTCTCTTGTAAATGATTTTCAAGTTCCTATCGCTCAAAATCATCCTGTAATTTCTGAGACAATTGATTTCTTATATCAACAGGGCGCCAATTATGCCGCTATGTCTGGAAGTGGTTCAACGGTATTCGGACTTTTCGATTTCGCTCCTCCCGCTGAAATTCAAATTGCAAAAGCGCCTATTTTTATCGGCGAGCTCTAAAATAAAGAACGGTAAATTAGTTTGATACAAAAAAAAAATACACATATGTTTGCTTATTGTATTATTATTTTTAATTTTATGTTGTCATTTTGACACTAAGTATTATTTTTTTAACCTTTTAAATCTTTTTTTATGAAAAAAATCTTTACGCTAATTTCTGCTTGTTTTGTAGGTGCTATGGCTATCGCTCAAGCAGACGTGACTTTTCAAGTAGATGTCACTAACTATGTTGCTGGAGGAGCAACAATCGACGCTACAGGTATTCGTGTTGCCGGTAATTTTTCTGGTAATGGTGCAAGTGCCAATGGAGGTCCTATGGCCGATTGGTCACCGACAACTGCTGGTTCTGCCATGACAGACATCGGAAACAATATTTGGGAAATTGTGGTTACATTTCCTGCTGCTGGTGGAAACCTAACGTACAAATTTGTTAATGGTAACTGGGGTATGAATGAAGGTACAGATCCAATGAGCACAATCGCAACTGGTGGTTGTGGTGTAGATGATGGCGCTGGAAACATTAACCGCACGATGGTTGTCCCAAGTGTTGGAACAACGGTTCGTTACTGTTGGGACATGTGTTTGTACGCATGCAACGGAAGTGGAGCAAATGTTACAGAAGGCAGCATCTCTAATTTAGTGGTTTCTCCAAATCCTGCTACAGATGTAACTACCTTTGCATTTGAAACGAATGAAAACAATGCGACAGTTACTTTATTTGATCTTTCAGGTAAAATAGTAGCTGAGCAAACTGCCGTTACAGGTGCTTCTAATCAAATTGAGGTGAATACCGCTAATTTAATGGCTGGTTATTATATCTATTCAGTGAAAGCTG
>JBILCD010000220.1:0-3937 GCA_044353285.1 Crocinitomicaceae bacterium
ATATCAAAAAAAAAGGGTCGAGATTATCGACCCTTTTAATAATAAATTAATTTTCCTATGATTCAGTTGAATCTTCGTTTTCTTCAGTTGCTGTGTTTTCAGGAGCTTCAGGAGTTTCCGTAGTTTCCGTAGCCACGGTGTTTTCAACTACCTCTACTGCTGCAGTAGTTTCTTCTGTGCTTGCTACTTTTTTAGCTTTCACTACTTTCTTAACTTCAACCGTTTCAATTGTTTCAGGGATATTAAAAGGAACCACTGATACAAATGAACGATTATTTTTCTTTTTCTTAAATTCCACTAAGCCCGGAGTTAATGCAAATAAGGTATGGTCCTTACCAATACCAACATTGTCTCCTGCATGGTGGTGAGTACCACGTTGACGAACAATAATGTTTCCAGCGATAGCTGCTTGTCCTCCAAATATTTTAACGCCAAGGCGTTTGCTATGTGATTCGCGTCCGTTTTTCGAACTACCCGCTCCTTTTTTATGTGCCATTTTATATTTTTTAAATTCCCTAGAGAATAGTAATGCTTATCCTTTAATGTCTATAATTTGAATAGAAGTAAATTGCTGGCGATGGCCATTCTTCTTCTTGTATCCTTTTCGTCGTTTTTTCTTGAAAACAATTACTTTATCACCTTTCACGTGACTAATTACTTCCGCGGTGACTTTTGCACCGTCTATAGCTGGGGCGCCAATGTTGATTTTGCCATCATTGTCTATCAATAAAACACGGTCAAAACTTACTTTTGATCCACATTCTTCTGCTAAACGATGAACAAAAACTTTTTGGTCTTTTTGCACTTTAAATTGCTGCCCGGCTATTTCTACTATTGCGTACATTTAGCTTTATTTTAAGTTTAAATTCAGTTTTTTAGGAGTGCAAAGATAGGATATAATTCCTTATTCGCAAATTATTTGTCGATTTCTTTGCCTTTATAAAAGACTTGTTGGCCATAATTAACAATAAATACGCCTAGTAAGACAATTACCATCGAGCCAACCTGATTCCAAGTGATTTCTTCAGAAAAATAAAATCCAATTATTACAGCAACAATTGGTATTAAATAGGTCACGCTACTAGCAAACAAGGCTGATGAATTTTTTATTATACCGTTGAATAAAAAAACGGCCATCGCTGTTCCTATTATACCTAAGATGCTAATATAAAAAAAAGCAGGACCGGCCTCAGGATGTGTCATCATTACCTTAGGTGTTCCGAAATATAGAAATGCACCCAGTGCAGGTAGAAAAATACTTGTGAATGTAAGGGTCGTGATTTCAATTGGTGAAAATTCGGAAAGGCGTTGCTTAATTAAATTAAGGCTCAGTCCATATAACAAGGTTGCGGCTACTACTGCAAGAATGTGTTCTGTGTTTCCGCTTAGCGTATTTGATTTGCCAAGTAATATAAGCAAAATGATACCGGCTGTGCCTATTGCTGCGCCAATAAGCTGAATTAATTTTAAAGGCACACGAAATATAATAAGCCCTACTAATAAGGTGAAAATGGGTGTGAAGCTATTCAGCATGCCAGCCATGCCCGATGAAATACCAGTTTCTGCATAGGTAAATAAAAAGGCAGGGATCAGATTTCCGCAAAGGCCAACCCCCAATAGTGGTAGAAGATTCTTTCGATAATACAATTTCTTAAGATGAGGCAATGCAAAGGGGAAAAGTACCAATGATGCAAGAAGAATGCGCAAGGAAGCTACTTGAGGGGCAGAAAAAATAGCTCGCCCGCCTTGGCCATACATTCCTTTTTTCATTAATATAAATGAGCTTCCCCAAATGCAAGCTAGTAAAAGTAAAAGCAACCAGCTCTTTAAATTTTGTTTCACGGAGCAAAAGTAAGTATTCAGTATTTAAATATGTTTATATTTTTTTACCACTTTTTACCACATATTTAAAATCCTTAATTTTATTGGTATTTTTGTGATAAAAGCGATTTATTTGAAACTAAATAATCTCTTTTTCGTTAGAAGTTTTCAACAATTTATAAAACTGTGGTAAAAAGTGGTAAATATCCATTATTTTTACCCATTATTTAAGTTATGGCAGGATTAGTAGGCGAATTTGAAGTGAAATTGGACGACAAGGGTCGGTTTCTGTTTCCTTCCGGGCTCCGGAAGCAATTGCCTGCTGCGTCTCAACGTGATTTTATGCTCAATAAAGGATTTGAAGATTGCCTCACGATTTATCCAATGACCGAATGGGATCGGATAAGCGAAAAGCTATCGAAATTGAATTTATTTAAACCGAAAAACAGGATGTTTTATCGCTTGTTCCATCAAGGAGCAAAAGCAATAACCCTGGACAATGCCGGAAGGGTGTTGGTGCCGACTTCTCACATGGAGCGCGCAGGTTTAGGTCAGGAGGTAATGCTTATCGCCTACTATGACAGGGTTGAAATTTGGGACAAGTCCAAATACTTCGGAATGATCGAAGGAAACATGACGAATTTCGCTGATTTGGCGGATGAAGTAATGGGTGACTTGGACAATGGTGAGTAGTACCGAATATCACATACCAGTTTTGCTGCAGGAATGCATGGAAGGTTTGAACATCAATCCTGAAGGTGTTTATGTTGATGCTACTTTTGGTGGCGGAGGTCATGCACGTAAATTATTCGATAGTCTTAACGAAAAAGGAATCTTACTTGGATTTGATCAAGATGATGATGCCATAGTAAATGCATGGAAAGCAGCCAACTTTCATTTTGTAAAAAGCAATTTTCGCTTTATTCAAAACCATCTTGGTTTGTATGGTATTGATAAAATCGATGGTTTATTAGCTGACCTTGGGGTTTCTTCGCATCAATTTGATGTTCCCGAGCGTGGTTTCTCCATCAGAGAATCTGCCCCATTGGATATGAGGATGAATAAGAACGGTCAGATTACGGCTGCAGATGTACTAAATAACACGGAAGAAAATGATCTCTACAAGTTGTTTAGAACCTATTCCGACATCGTTAATCTTGGAAAGTTGATCCCTAATCTTGTCCATTTTAGATTATCAAAACCTTTCGAAACGACAAAAGAATTAGTCGATGTTGCTAAAATGTCCGCGCCTAAAAATAAAGAAAATAAATATTTAGCTCAGGTGTTTCAGGCGCTTAGAATCGAAGTGAATCAAGAACTCGAATCCCTAAAGGATTTATTGGAACAAGCCGCTAAGGTTATTAAGCCTGGCGGACGATTAGTGGTGATGTCGTATCATTCACTTGAAGATAGAATCGTCAAAAACTACCTCAAAAGAGGGTCCTTTGAAGGGAATATTGAAAAAGATTTTTTTGGAAATGTTATTAAGCCTTTTACGGAAATTACACGCCACCCAATGGTAGCTGGAGAAGATGAAATAACAATGAACTCAAGGTCGAGAAGTGCTAAACTTAGAATTGCGGTAAGAAATGAAGGATAACGAGTACATAGAAAATCCAGCACCTCTTAAGGGAGGGGGGAATAAAACGCCCAAGGAAACGCCGACGAAAAGTAAGGAGAAAAACACCGCAATTAATCAGATTTTAAGTGGTGAATTTTTAACTAAGGAATTCGTAATTAATAATCTTAATTACATCTTCTTCATCTTTCTTCTTTTAATGCTGATGGTAGCGAAGGGATATTATGTTAAACAGATCAATGACCGAACAAATCAATTGCAGATTCAATTAGATCAAAATTCAGCTGATTACATCGAGGCTAAATTACAAATTGAATCACTTACTCAACGATCAATTTTGGTTGAAAAACTTAAGGCAAACGAATTAAAAGAATCGCAGAAAAGTATACGAGTAATCAGGGTAAATAATAAATAATGAGTAAGGCTAGTAAACATTTAATATTTAGGGCGTATCTAATTTATTTTGGATTTGTTGCTGCAATGTTAGTCGTGCTATATTATACGGTATCACTCCAATTCGCTAGCAAAAAAAATGGA
>JBILCD010000221.1:0-3925 GCA_044353285.1 Crocinitomicaceae bacterium
TAATCATCAGGTAATCTTTCACGAATAAAGGTTATTGTCGGCAAAGTGGTCTGCCAGTTTATTTCCAATATACCCTGTTTTTCCATGCTACTTAATTGATCAACTAGCTCATTCTTTGAGATTTTCAGTAGTTTACAAATTTGTCCTTCATTAATCACTTTGAATGATTCAAATATACCACTGTGATTTCTTGAAAGTAGGGTGATAAGTGGTGAATATTTATCATGCTGAAGTTGGAAATTGTACAATTCTAAATTGCCGATGGTGAATTTCATATTGCTCGGCTTGAAAAATGATTCTGAAAAAGTCACATCGCCATTTAATGCTAGAAGTTGTAATGCGTTGTAGGTACTAATTAAATCATATTTATATAGCTTTTTAAATGCAATTAAATCGATGGGATAGGTTTCGTCTTTTCCGGAACCAATTGCAATTTTGAGATAGCTACAGATTGATTTGTAGATCGCTTTGACGACTTCTGCACTTGGAAATTTTAGCGTAAACGAATCCATCAAATGGCCCATGTCTTCTTTTTCTAAGTAGCTAATCGCTCTGGAAAACTCACCATCTCTTCCCACTCGACCAGCTTCTTGGAAATAGGCCTCGATGGTTTCAGGGAAATCATGGTGCAGTACAAATCGAACATTTGGCTTGTCAATGCCCATTCCAAACGCATTAGTTGCAATCATTATTTTTTTCTTTCCACTCATCCATTCTTCTAAGGCTATTTTTCGTTCTTCGTGCTGCAAGCCGCCATGGTAAATAGCACAAGATATTTCTATGCCAGATAAAATAGCAGCTGTGTCTTTAACTTTTTTTCGAGTATTGCAATAGATAATGCCGGTTAATTCTTTGTGCTCCTGACAAAAATAAATAATTGATTTTACCTTATTATCAACCTCGTAAATTTCATAAGCAACGTTACTGCGTTCAAATGATGCTTCGTGAATTTTAGGTGTTTTTAAATTTAATTTGGTGATGATGTCTGTCCTAACCTTATCCGTGGCTGTTGCTGTTAGCGCTAGAATAGGGGTGTTTGGCATAAAGTCTCTTAATTGACCTATTTGGGCATACGATGGACGAAAATCATGTCCCCATTCGGAAATACAGTGTGCTTCATCAACAACCAACAAACCAACATTCATTTTCTTTAGGCGCTCTATAAAAAGAGCTGTTTGAAGTCGCTCAGGTGAGACATATAAAAAATCAATTCCTTGGAATACGGCATTGTCTAATGCAACATCTATTTCACGGTAGGTCATTGCACTAGTTATTGCTGTTGCGCGGAGTCCAAATTTCTTTAGGTTGTTAACTTGGTCCTGCATTAAAGCAATTAAGGGAGAAATTACAATGGTTATTCCTTCACGAATTATGCCCGGTACTTGGAAACAAATTGATTTCCCGCCACCTGTTGGTAATAATGCTATACAATCATGACCAGCAATGGAATCAAGAACAATTTGTTCCTGTAATGGTCTAAATGACGAATACCCCCAATATTTTTCAAGTATTTCCTTTGCGTCCACGTATCAAGATTGAATTTAAACAAATATAAAGTAATTGACTCATTTGCCTATAATAATATTGTTATGCTTGCTGATAAAACGTATATTCGCACGTCAAAAAAAAATAATGGTATGCACACACATTCAAAAAGTTTCCCGATCCAATTAACTGAAAAATCAACATTTAATGATATTGATTGGGATAATCTTGCCTTTGGCAAGACTTTTTCTGACCATATGTTTTTGATGGATTATGAAAATGGGGCATGGGTTAATGGTAAAGTAATGCCTTTTCAACCTATTCCTATGCATCCTGCCATGTCTGCAATACATTATGGTCAATCTATATTTGAAGGATTAAAAGCATATAAATCGAAGAATGGACAAATAAATATCTTTCGCCCTGAACTTAATGCTATGCGATTTGCTGAATCGGCGAAACGGATGTGCATGCCTGAAGTACCGGAATCAATTTTCTTGGAAGCAATAAGAACACTTATTGAAGTAGATCGTAATTGGGTGCCTGAGGCTGATGGATATTCCTTATATATTCGTCCTTTTATGTTTGCAACAGACCATTTAATCGGAATTAAACCCTCGGATTCATATAAATTCATGATTTTAACATCGCCTGTTGGTGTGTATTATTCTGAACCGGTTAGGGTTAAAATAGAGGAGTCATACACGCGCGCAGCTATTGGTGGAGTTGGAAGAGCCAAAGCAGCTGGAAATTATGGAGCATCTCTTTACCCAGCTAAGCAATGTCAACTGGAGGGGTTTCATCAATTAGTTTGGACAGATGCAATTGAACATAAATACATTGAAGAGTCAGGGACAATGAATATTGTCTTTCAAATTGATGGTAAATTAATTAGCCCTAGCGAAGATGCTGATACTATTTTACGAGGGATTACTAAACGAACCCTCATCGAATTAGCCAAAGAGTGGGGGATTGAAGTTGAGGAAAGAAGGGTAACCGTGGAAGAAATAATTTCTGCAGTGAGAGCAGGTAAATTAGAGGATGCTTTTGGCGCAGGAACAGCAGCAACGATCGCTCAGATTGATATTATTGGATTTAGAGATGAAAAATTACAACTCCCACCTATGGAAACTAGGCAACTGTCAAACCGCATAAAAGCATATTTAGATGATGTTAAATATGGTAAGATAGAAGATATTTATGGTTGGAATATGACAATCTAATTCAACCCTTATGGAATAATCAAGCTTTAGCATCTATGAAGTTATAGCGACCAATGAAGTTTTTTAAACCACTCCTTTATTTTTTTATCTTTAATGCTCAGTCATTTTCTGCGCAACAGGTTATTCAAATCACTTTTCGCGAAAAAATTGATAATAGCATAATTCATAATGTTTCTGCTGCTATTAAGCTAAAGAGTAAAGGAGCGCTTGACACCACAATATATCGGAAATCTAACGAACAAGGGAGTATTTTTTTTACAAATACAGCACTAAATAATGCCATTGCTTTTAGTATAAATACGACACATAGCGTATTCGAAGATTTCACTAAAACCTATTCAATACAATCAAAATTAGATACGATTCGATTATCTGTTTCGTTGGTTGCGCTCAAAGTACAAGCTATAAATCAAATCACCGTGAAAGCGCCTGGAGTACCAGATACTGTTTTTCAATCTACTAAAATTAGTGTCGCTGATTATGAACTGCTAGATAATGGAAGGTATCTATTATTGACGTATGAGAGAACATTGGCAAAGCAAAGTGAATTATTGCTTTTTGATGGCATAAATGTATTATCGTCATTCCAACTGCCGGAAAAGGCATTGTATCTAACGAAAGATTATCGGAATAACACGCATATTATTTGCGAAAGTAATGTTTACGGGGTTGTATTTACTAATAATGAGCTTTCAATTGGACTAATTCCTAAAGAGTATTTTTTTAAGTATATAGCGCCAATAGTCGATAGTAATACAACTAAATTATACTTTTCTAATTTTAATAAGGATTATCCAGCCTTTGATTATTTCACCTATGATTTGTCCGATTCTACTTACAGAAAGATATTGCATATAGAAGATGATTTAATAATGGAATTATATCGTTCTGAATATAAATGGGTAGATGTTCGAACTAAACTTTGGGCCAAAAATAAAGAACTGCAAACGGGAATTGATGCTGAAATTTGGGTAGGTGCAAATTATTTTACGCAATCAATTTATTATGAAGAGGTTTATGCGCCGCTCTTTCAACGAAATGACTCTGTATTTATATTTGATTTTACCAAAGACCAATTATCCGTATTTAATAAATTGGGAGATTCTTTAAATCTTGTTCCGATTTACTTTCATTATTTTAAAAATAAAACGGGTTGGAAAAGACAAATCATTCAAGATAAATCAACTGGAAAAATCTATAGCTTGTTTGAAAAGGAT
>JBILCD010000222.1:0-3923 GCA_044353285.1 Crocinitomicaceae bacterium
AGAAAAAGTAGTAATGGTAAATAAAAGAAAGATATTGATAAGTATTTTCGACATAGATTTTACAATAAACAGGCGATTTACAATAATTTATTTACTCAATTATTTTGTGCAAATTTAGCACGAAATTTAGAGTGTTAAAACTTTTTAAACCTTGAAATCATCCGCTGCTTTCGTTCGAGTAACTGAGTTTTTATTTTCAGCTCAACGATGAGTGCTTCACTATGTGTGTGTTTATCACATTTTAAAAATAGAGGTTATTGGCGCTCGAAGAATATTGAATGTAGACGAAAAACAAAGTCATATAAAAAAGGTCAACCTTTCGATTGACCTTTTTGTAGCGAGAGAGAGATTTGAACTCTCGGCCTCAGGGTTATGAATCCTGCGCTCTAACCAACTGAGCTACCTCGCCGTTTTTGAGTGTGCAAATATACACAATTTTAGTTTTTATAGTATAGCTCTACCTTGAAATGATTTTGCTAATCTACTTAAAGGCCTTTTAATCATGTGTTTGAATATTTTGGAATCTCCCAAAATTTCCTTTTCATTATCCCATTTATTTAGTAGATTTGTTTGTATAGCCTTTCAAATGCGTTCTTCTATAGTTGGTTTCTTGCTTTTTTTTATTAGCCTCAATGCTCAGGCAGGTGACTTTGAAATTTACTTATTCGTTTATTCTAGCGCTCAAACCCAATCTGGTGCAGGTCACATCAGTATTGCATTTGGAGCCGATTCTTCTCATTTAATGTATTATACCAAATATAGACGAGCGGATGGTGGCGGATTTAAAGTCACGGATATTCAATATACTACTGCCTTCAATTACGACAGAGATGTACTTAAACATCAAAAGCAGCACCCTATGTTGGTTTTAAAATTAAAAGCACAGAAACCATCATTATCTAAGTTGGAAAAGCTAAGCGATTATTGGAATATCAAAAAAGGATGGTCTTTATTTACCAACAACTGCACTGATGCCATCAAGAAATTATTGCGCGTGACCAAGATTAACTCAGGCTACGCTTTTCTTATCAGTACTCCTAATGAATTGGTAGAAGATTTGGTTTACCATTCACGAGCTCAATTTGATGAGCATTCGTTTCAAGTCGTTTATGGTGACTTGGAAAAATACCTAAAAGAAGAACCTAATGCTGTCCCTCGAGTAATTTTCAGAAGAAACAAGCAATAATTACCGCTGCGTTATTTTTCTTTAGCTTTTACGTATACCTTAATAATATTTACTATTTAGCAAGGATAAGTTCCTACAGCAGATACTATTTTTATTATATTTGAATTAAATCCAACTTGAGAACCTTTTCATTTTAGATTAAAAAATTTTACCCTAATATACATCTTAATAATTCGAATGATTATGAACGAAATTAGTTGTCCTCATTGTAAAAATAAGTTCACCATAGATCAATCTGGTTTTGCTGAAATCGTGAAACAAGTTAGGGATCAAGAATTCGATCAAGAGTTAAAAATAAGAGAAGATCTAGCCCTAAAAGACAAAGAAAATGCCGTTAAGTTGGCCATGGCTGAGTCAAATAATAAATTACAACAAGAGGTCAGTATCAAGAACCAAGAAATTTCTGCCTTAAAGGCTAATAATGAGCTTCTCCTTACTCAAAAACTTGCTGAAAAAGACCAAGCACTTTCGGATTTGCGGTCAAAAGTAGAAAATACTGAAATTGAAAAAAAATTAGCTGTTAATGAAGCCGTTCAAAAAATTGAAAAAGAAAGAGATGATTTACTTAATACATTAAAAAATAAAGACTTAGAAAAAGAAAATTCGGAAAATTCTCTTAAGCAGCAATATTCAACGGAAATTCAAAGTAAAGAGGCAATTATAAGGTTTAAAGATGAAGAGATTACCCGTGTAAGAGATATGAAAACGAGGCTCTCTACCAAAATGATTGGGGAATCATTAGAACAACATTGTGAAAATGAGTTTAACAAACTTCGCGCTACAGCTTTTCAAAAAGCCCATTTCGAAAAAGATAATAATGCAAGCTCAGGTAGTAAAGGTGATTATATCTATAGAGAAAATGATGCTAGCGGCAATGAAATTATTTCAATCATGTTTGAGATGAAAAATGAAGCAGATCAAACGGCTACTAAAAAGAAGAATGAGGATTTTTTTAATGAATTAGATAAAGATCGTTTGGAAAAAAAATGTGAATATGCTGTCCTGGTTTCTTTATTAGAAGCTGAAAGTGAATTATACAATTCGGGCATTGTAGACGTGTCATACAAAAAAGATAAAATGTATGTAGTTAGGCCTCAATTTTTCATTCCAATCATAACGATCCTTCGAAATGCTGCCATGAACGCACTAACATACAAGGCGGAACTAGCGCT
This sequence comes from Crocinitomicaceae bacterium, assembly GCA_044353285.1. Lineage (GTDB taxonomy): Bacteria > Bacteroidota > Bacteroidia > Flavobacteriales_D > Crocinitomicaceae > UBA952. The sequence continues at coordinate 2,359 of JBILCD010000222.1, forward strand.
GATTAAAAGTCAGAATGTTGACATCAGTAACTTCGAGAATCAACTGGATGATTTCAGAAGTGCCTTTGGTAAGAATTACCGCCTAGCCTCTGAAAAATTTATGGTGGCTATCGATAGCATCGATAAATCTATTGCGGCGCTTCAAAAAACTAAGGATAATCTTTTGGGATCCCAAGATAATTTAAGGCTTGCCAACAATAAAGCAGAAGACCTTACGATAAAAAAATTAACCCGTGGAAACCCAACGATAAAAGCAAAATTTGATGCGATTTCTTCTCCTGATGAGTCAAGTGATACTGAGTCTTAAAAATCGGCTTTAAACAATCAATTATCGATTACAATAACGGTAGGATTCATCTATTAAAAACGTTCGTTACTATTAATGGGCATACTCCTATTTTATCTTGATTATATAACTTCATTATAAAGTTGTAACCTTGATTCATTATTTTATTACAGGGTAATGAAACACAGGATTACTTTTATATTTTTCCTCTTAAGCAATGTTTTTTTTGCCCAGAATTTAGGTCTTACTCAAATTAATTACCAAACGTGGGCTACTAAGAATTTGAATGTAGTCACTTTCCGAAATGGTGATCCAATTCGATATGTAACAAATAATGACGAATGGATTCGTTGCCATTCTAATGGAGTACCCGCTTATTGCTATTACAATAATGATCCACGAAATGGGGAAACATACGGAGCAATTTATAACTGGTTTGCCATGGCTGACCCTCGAGGTTTGGCTCCAGAAGGATTTAGAGTTGCAAATGATATTGATTGGGCGATTCTATGTAACTTTTTAAATCGTGGTATAAGTAACTATCAGGATTTGGGAGTATCTAGCATTAAATTGAAAAGTAATCATTCATGGACAAATAATGGAGTGGGGGAAGATCAATATGGCATGTCAATTTTACCTGGCGGTTCACGCATGCTAAATGGCTCCTATGATGGTATAGGTAATTCGGTTGGACTTTGGTCCAGGGATACAATTACCTATTACGGTTATTCAAAAAGCAATGCTTATTCAAGTTATTCAATTTATTTCCAATCTCAGTTAAATGATATGTTATTTAAAAAAGAAAATAAGCGTACAGGTTTTTATGTTCGTTGCATTTATGGAATTGAACCCGGTATTATTACAGAGTCAGAGTCAGAAGCAGAAAAGTCCGAATATGAGCTATACCAAGAAAAATTAAAAAAACGCCATTAAATTCACTGTAATTTGCAGAATTATCACGCTAAGATTGCATTAAACTAGATGAAATTCTAACCTTACTAGAAAAGAAATAATTAAGAATAATCAGTTCTTATTTCAAATATAACGTAGCTTTTTCTTCTCCTTCTCCAATTACAATTTTGCCTTTGTATACTCTGAAACCAAAATTAGTCCCGTCTTCTGAACTCATACCATATAAGTCTGCAAACGAACCATAAGCTGTAATATCTACATTAATAAAATAGAACTTACCTCCATTTTTATTGCTCGCCGTGATGCCATAGGTATTATAAGCTGAAATATAACCATATTGAATTTCAATGCCATTTTCCGAACTGTA
>JBILCD010000223.1:0-3909 GCA_044353285.1 Crocinitomicaceae bacterium
TTTTCTCTGAATAATTCACCTAAAATGTGATAGTGATAAGCCTGTAAGTCATTAATTAATTGATGAAATTTTACGTGATCATCAGCTAAAAGGAAAGAAAGAATATCCTCTAATTTATTGGTTGTTTTCCCCATGGCTGAAACAACCACAATTATTTTCTCTCCTTCATAAAGCGAAAGAATAGCGCCAACATTTTTTACAGCTTCTGGGTCTTTTACTGATGCCCCTCCGAATTTAAAAACTCTCATAATTTTATTAGGCTTAGCTTAATTTTTCGCATAATAATTTTAGTTCATTTCGTGCAGACTTACGACCATATAAAATGGCATAGACCATATCTAATATGGGCATGTCTACCTGAAATTTTGCATTTATTTCCATAATGCTTTTTGTTGCATAGTACCCTTCAGCAATCATATTCATCTCTAATTGGGCGGTTTTTACGGAATAGCCTTTGCCAATCATAAATCCAAAACTCCGATTTCGTGAAAATTTGGAATATGCAGTTACGAGTAGGTCGCCTAAATAGGCACTGGTTTTTGTGTCGCGATGAACTGGGCTAACCACATCAATAAATCGTTCAATTTCTTGAATAGCATTTGAAACCAAAACTGCTTGAAAATTATCACCGTAACCTAAGCCTGCACATATTCCGCTAGCTAGGGCGTAAATATTTTTTAACACGGCTGATAACTCGGTGCCAAATAAATCGTCGGTGGTGCTTGTTCGTATGTATCGACAGCGTAATAAAGCAGAAACTTGCTCAGCAATTTCAGGTGTTGTGCACCCAATGGTTAAATAGGATAGGCGCTCAAGGGCAACTTCTTCCGCATGACAAGGTCCGCATATAATTCCTATTTTGTCGTATGGCGTCCCAAACGTTTTGTGAATATATCGCGCTGGGATAGCATGGTATTCTGGTACGATTCCTTTTACCGCTGAAAACACAATTTTATCTTTAATTAATTCTGTTGGGAAGTCATTAAAAGTGCTGGTTAAAAAAGCAGATGGAGTTGCTATCACAATGATATCTGCTGCAGAAATAATTTCGGGTAGCTTACTGCTAATTGTGATTTTACTTAAATCAAATTCTACTCCCTGTAAATAATTAGGATTATGCTTGTAGGCTAATAAATGCTCAATAGATTCCTCGTTTCTGAGCCACCAATAAACATTGTTGCTATTGTTTGTAAATAATTTCACTAAAGCGGTTGCCCAACTCCCGCCTCCAATTACGGCAATTTTGGTAGAATTTAAGGTCATCTATGCTGGGTTAAAATTAAAAAATGGTAGTTGATGTGGATTCAATCAGACAAGTAAAATTAGTTATAATTTATAATTTCTCCGGAATTTAATAATCCAACAAATACATCACGCAATTTTTCTAACTTCAACTTCGAATTGGCATTGCCCTCGATTGCTTCATTTTTTAATTGGTAGTACATACTCAAGGATTGACCGAAAAGATCTTGTTCTAATTGTTTTTTTATTTCAATTATTTTAGCATTTACACCTAGTAAATAATGTTCTATTTCCCCTAAGTTTTTTAGTTCATCCTGAGATAAATCTTCTTTTTCTAGGAGCTCATGATAACGAGGCAATAATTCACTCAGCAAGGAAATAAAGCGATCAAGCTCTTGATCTAGTTGCTTTTTATTGGATTTAAAGTCGTCCATACTTCATACTTTGATAGCTAAAAGTAACTTTTTTTAATAAACTACAATACCTTCATTAATTTTTTTTTAATAGTGTATGCTACTTTCTATCTAATTCTAGATAAGTTCCCAATCGCCAACATCGTTACCTGCAATAAAGGCCTTGTAATTCATACGTGTTTTTCCTTCGGCTTGTAATTCTTGAATAGCTATATACCCGTCTGAACAGGGGAAAAGGATGCCGTTTTCTCCTAAGATTAGTTGCTTGCTATCTTTTTTAGGAGATTGATTATTATGTTGTGAAGCCAATAATTTGAATTGAAATTGCTCTTGTTTTTTTCGGTTATAAAGCATACACCATGCAGCAGGGTAGGGAGATAATCCTAGGATGTGCTTGTGTATTTGCTCGCCAGTCATTTCCCAATTTATGGCACAATCTTTTTTAAATATTTTAGGCGCTTCCGTCGATACCTTTGATTCTTGTTCTATTGCTTGGATACTTCCTCTTGAAAGTTGATTGATGGTTTCAAGTAATAATTGTGCTCCTTCATTTTTTAATACATCATGCAATTCTCCACAATTCATATTTTCACCTATTGATACCTTGCGTTGGTCTATTATTTTCCCTGTATCAATAACTTCATTAATAAAAAAGGTAGTGACTCCGGTTTCTTTGAGTCCGTTCATAATCGCCCAATTTATTGGAGCTGCTCCCCGAAGCTGTGGAAGTAAGGACGCATGTAAGTTTATTGTTCCCTTGGGCGGCATTCCCCAAATTACTTTTGGTAACATACGAAAGGCAACGACTACAAAAAGATCTGCTTCTAGGGCCTCTAATTGAGCCACGAACTGCTCGTCTTTTAAGTTTTCGGGTTGTAGTACGTTCAACTTCCGTGCTTTCGAAAAGATAGAAACATCGCTTTCTTTAATTTTTTTTCCTCGACCCGCGGGTTTGTCCATAGCTGTTACAACTCCCACCACTTGATGATGGCTATCCAAAATTGTTTCAAGCGTCTTAACTGCAAATGCTGGTGTGCCCATAAACACAATCCGTAACGACGGGCAATCTCTTATAAAACTTTCTTTTTCCAATTGTAAAAGGTTAAATAAAACAAGGACAAGCCTCCTAAAATACTAAAATAAATATATTCAACAGTCCAAATCCAATAAATATCCCATTGAAAAACTTTTATGAATAAATAACTGAAAATAGTATAGATGCCTACGGATACTATTTCAAAAGACATGGATACGAGGGTATTTCCACTTCCGTGGATCGTTTGAAAGTAGACAGATACTAATCCGTATAATAATATGGAGCAAGAAACTAGTCTAAGTATTTCAGCACTTTTGTGAATATACATATCTTCGGGATTGATCATACGAATTAAGGCCTCGGGATAGAGTAGGGCGCCATGAAATGTGATGAGTAAAAACCCAAATGTGAGCAATTGAATTCTGCGTTGTATAATGGGTAATGCGTCAAACTGACCGCTTCCGATGTATTGAGAAATATATGTTTTTGTTGTGCCTGCAAAACCCCAAATAGGGACGAAGGCTAAAAAGTAGATGGATCTAATATTTTGAGATACCGTTAAATCAAATTGACCTTTTTGCTCAATCCAAGTAAAAAACATGGTCCAGGTCGCTAAGGCGAAGAAACCTTGAATTAATAGGGGAGTACCCACTTTCAATAACTCAATAAATGATTTTAGCTGAAACGAAAAATAGGAGAATAAGCGGTATTCTCTGCGTTCAATTGAGAAGTAGAGGTAAATAATTAGAAAAGTCATGCTGCAAGCATCTGCCAATGTCGAAGCAAGTGCCGCGCCTTCAATTCCCATTCTTGGCAAACCAAAATTTCCGAATATTAGGCTATAGGCTAATATCACATTTGTACTTGCGGTAATTAATGCGGCAATTAATACCACAACCGTTTTCCCTTTGGCAATCAACATTGCTTGGATACTCAATGTAATCATGGCAAAAAACAAGGAAAAGGAACGTATGTGTAGGAATTCTCCTTGGAGTAGGGCAATATTTTTATTTGCTGAATAACTTACTATCCAATCGGGAATTACAAAATAGAGGATGGAAAACATGCTTATCGCGAGAAGGAACAATGTAAAAAGACTGGTCCCAAATACACGGCCAATCGTTTCAAGGCGATTTTCACCAATTCTTCTAGCGATGATAATCTGTGCGCCATCACTCATCCCTAATAACATCATGTAAAAGGTAATGTAAATCAATC
>JBILCD010000064.1:0-11449 GCA_044353285.1 Crocinitomicaceae bacterium
TTAATCCAACAGCAGCTTTTGATAAAGGAATAATTAAGCGTGGAAAATAGATTTTTTTTATCATTCCTTGACTTGCAATAATAGAAGAACCTGCATTGCTTATAACGAAGGAAAAATAGGTCCAAATTGTTAATCCTGTCATTGCGAATAACAAATAGGGAACATCTGTTTTAACACCTACAAACTTTCCGAAAACGAGCGATAAAATAAATAAGGTTATCACGGGTTGAAGCAGCGCCCACAATAATCCAATGGTAGTTTGTGCATAACGCACCTTGAAATCGCGCCACGTAAGGGTAATAAATAAATCTTTATACCGATACAACTCTTTGAAGTCTGGAATTATACTTGAATGAGAAGCATCAATTATTTTATGGTGTTCGGACATTTGATATTCTATTTACGAAACAAAGGTAGATTAATTTTTAGCAAAACTTGGGGTAAATACATTACACAAGGCCTGATAAGCTCTTATAAGGCAAATAGAATAAAGATGAAAACAGTCTGGTCAAGGAACAATATTTATGAATATTTATCAAAGTTTCAAATCTCAGCCTTTTATTTTACAAATTTGTTAGTATTGGCATTATTTTAGATATTTGCACAAATTAAAAAAATATGAAATCTAAAACACTATTATTCTTTATTATTTTATCCTTTACAAATTTAACTTTTTCACAAGATACTAAATCACAGGATATTTTAAATAAGGTTTCGTCAAAAATGAAAGCCCTTAAATGTTTTTACCTTGAATTTAATTCTCTTGTAAAAAACTCCACCAACCAAAAAAATGAAAATATGTCAGGTAAAGGTTGGGTTAAGGGAAATAAATTCAATGCAACTTTTGCTGGCAATACAATTATTTCAAATGGGATGAAAACGTGGACCATTATAAAAGATGAAAAAGCAGTTTATGAATCCGATGCAAATAGTGATGATGGAAGTCTAAATCCCAAAAAAATCATGACCATTTGGGAAACGGGATTTAAAAATAAATATGAAAGAGAGGAACTCTTGAATGGTGAAAAAGTTCACGTTATTTCATTAACACCAAAGTCACCATCAAATTCCGAATTTAAAAGTATTGTTATTTACATTTCAAAATCAACTAATTCTTTAAAGCAAGCTTATATTAAATCAAAAGATGGTTCAATTATAACCTATAATGTTACTAAATTTCAAGAAAACCCTTCAGTCCAAGATAACAAATTTTCATTTGACAAGAAAAATTATCCAGGATACAAGGTAGTTAGAGATTAACGTTTTAAAGCGCGATCCATCTCTCGTTTGTCGTCTTTCAGTTTAAGATCTTCTCGTTTATCATGGAGTTTTTTACCGGTCGCACAAGCAATTAACACTTTCAACCATCCTTTTTCCGATAAAAATAATTTGATTGGAATGAGTGTATTTCCTTTTATTTTCAAAAACTTAATAATCTTTTCGATTTCTTTTTTATTCAATAGTAATTTACGATCTGCCCTAGGTTGATGATTGTAAATAGACCCATTGGCATAGGTTGTTATATGCATATTCCTAATCCAAACTTCGCCTTCTTGCTCAATACAATATGCTTCTAGAATACTTGCTTTACCAGCACGTATGCTTTTTATTTCTGTTCCAGATAATTGAATACCGGCAGTAAATTCATCCTCAAGATGGTATTCAAAACGAGCTCGTTTATTCTTAATATTAATTTCGGGCGTTGCCATTCAACAAATTTAATGCTATTATTCCTCTAATTATCTTCCATCATGATAAATCTTAGCCCGAAAGGTTCAATACCATTCATTATGATTAAATTTGCTCATGAATTTACCTTCAAAAGTTCTAGAACAGGTTGTCGACCAATTATCCTCATTACCAGGAATAGGAAAAAGAACAGCCTTGCGACTCTCCCTCAATTTATTAAAAAGAACAGACATAGAAATCACTCAATTTACCCAATCCATACTTTCCTTAAAAGAAAACACCCACAGCTGCCAGGTTTGCAGTAATATCAGTGATGAGCCTATTTGTACTATTTGCTCAAATCCAAATCGAAATCCCAAAATGATTTGTATCGTTGAAGATATTCGCGATGTAATGGCGATTGAATCTACTGGTACCTACAAAGGACTTTATCATGTGCTTGGTGGATTAATCTCTCCGATGGATGGTATTGGTCCGCAAGATCTTAATATTATTCCCCTTCAGGAACGAATTTTAGGTACTGAAGTAGTGGAAGTAATATTTGCCTTGAGTCCAACAATGGAGGGCGACACGACAAATTTTTACCTTTTCAAAAAAATACAAGGAAATAATCTGCTTATTACTTCTTTATCGCGCGGTGTAGCGATAGGATCCGAATTACAATATGCCGATGAATTAACACTTGGTAGATCACTTGAACAACGCCAAGAATTTAAAATGCCGCATTTCTAAGTGTTAATGCTTGAACCAGTCTGTACGATGCTTTATCATTCTAAAAGAAATCCCAAAAATAAAAATTGAACTAGCTAAATAAGCATCGTTCCATTGCCAATTGAAAGCCCCATCAATCGAATACCTTCTCGCCAAAATAAGAATCAGAAAAGTAGTTAAGGTAGAAATAATACTCGGGTATTCATTTGTGAAAACTGATTTTATCGAAAAGCGATTGCTTGATTTTTTATACAAAAATATATTTGGTACAAAAGCAGGAACAGAACGCGCCCAATCTTCAAATTGATTCCCGAAGGAAAGCAATAAAAATTGCTCTTCAGTAAACATTATCCTTTCATAAAAGAGCCAAAATCCAGCACAAATCAATAATCCTAGTAATGGATTTGCAAGGTAAATGAGTAAACCAAACCAAATCAAAAAATTAGCAAAATACAAGGGGTGTCTAACCATTGAATAGCAACCTGTGGTATTTAACTGATGAGCAACTTGCTGATCCCTATTCCTACCTGAAGTATGCCTTGCACTAGATCCAATAATTATTGCCCTTAAAATGTGACCCAAAGAAAACAAACAAATACTTGAGATTGTTATAAAATGAACAAGTACGGGAGAATCTTTCAAAAATGAATAATCGAAAAAATAGGTAGCAGGAAGAATAATTAAAAAAAATAACAATGGTAAATGCCCACGGTAGCGAAATAAATACTGACCACTTTTCAGGAAAGAATCTTTTAAAGCCATTTAATGAATAAAATGATTATATTGCATTACTAAACAAAAGTAATATTATTCAATCAAAATAACCATGAAAGAAAAATTTGAACTAGAGTACCTATTGAAGACCTCTCCACGCGTCTTAGAAAATATGATCGGCACTCCTACTGGTTTAAGTGAGTGGTTTGCGGATGATGTTAATGCGCGTGATGATGTCTTTAGCTTTGATTGGGATGGAACAATAGAAGAAGCAAGGTTATTACACCACAAAATGAATTCAAGAATCCGGTTTATTTGGTTAGAAGACGAGGAAAATGGCTTGGATACTTTTTTTGAAATAAATTACCAAGTTGACTCAATGACCTCAATGGTTGCCTTACGGATCATCGATTTTAGTGAACCAGAAGATTTAGAAAATTCAAAAATGCTTTGGGATCAGCAGGTAAACGATTTAAAGAGACTTTTAGGCGCCTAACTATCAAATTGGTAGATACAACGTTTATTCCCTATTTTTGCACTAAAACCCAGCGGCTTGAAACGGCTTTATCTTTTTAGTATTCGATCTTTTATTGGCCCATTCCTAATCACCTTGGTGATTTCTATGTTTATATTAATCATGCAATTCTTTTGGGTGTACATTGATGATTTGATAGGAAAAGGCTTGAGCATATGGATCATTTTAGAATTATTATTCTACGTTTCCGCGAGTTTAATTCCGCTAGCCTTACCATTAGCGATTTTACTATCATCACTGATGACCTTTGGTAATTTATCAGAAAAAAATGAACTTACTGCATTAAAATCTAGTGGTTTGTCATTATATAAAATAATGAGACCTTTAACTATGGTGGTCATCTTACTTGCAGGATTTACTTTTTATTTTTCAAATTATATCATTCCATTAGCCAATTTAAAATGGCATTCCTTGATTTATGATATCCAGAATACTAAATTATCAACTATAATTACGCCTGGCGTATATACAAGAGAATTAGAAGGTTATGCCATTAAAGTGAAAGAAGGCAATGATAGTCTATTTAAAGACATAATTATTCACGATCATTCTATTCCCACAGAATTTAAAACAGTTAAAGCAAAGGAGGCGCGTTTATATCGTTCCAAAAATGGCCTTTATTTATTTTTTAATTTGAAAAATGGCGTAGTATACGAAGAACTTGAGTCGCAAAGTCCGATTTTTCTTTCCAATGGCCAAGAACAAAAAGGAACTGTAAGTACGAACCCATCAAGAATAACGAACTTTGAAAAAGCTTCTTATAAAATGAACATTTCCGGTTTCAAATTAAATAGAACCGACGAAGATGTTTTTACAAACAAATTTGAAATGCTCAATGTATTTCAAATTAATGCAGCGACAGACTCACTGCAAATTAAACAGAAAAAACTCAAAAAATCATTTGCAGAAGGTGCAATGAATAACTCTGCCTATTTCCTTAAAATAAATTCTTCCGAAAATTTAACTTTGAAGAAAATGGATTTGGAAAAAAAAGCGACTGTTAAAAATTGGGCAGAAATCAATAAAAATGAAAAAATAATCGCGCTAAATGATGCTATCGCCAAATTAAGACGCTTAAATCAAAATATTAGTAGTCAAAAGGATTTTATTAAAACTATATCCAAAGAAGAAGACCAATATTGGGTTGAATTTCATCGAAAGTTTGCCCTAACCTACGCCATCATCGTGCTATTTTTTATTGGGGCACCATTAGGAGCAATTATTCGAAAAGGGGGATTTGGGGCCCCTGTCGTTATTGCGGCAGTAATTTTTATGATTTATTTCATCCTTATTAGCATTGGTGATAATCTAGCAGATACCGCTGTCGTTTCACCATTCTTTGGAATGTGGATGGCTGGTATATTCTTCACACCAATAGCGCTATTTATTACCAAGGCAGCAGCCGATGATTCTCCCATTTTTAGTCGTGAATTTTGGGGAAAACTAATTAAAAAAAAGAAACGAAATGCAGGTTCTATACATTAGTCAAAAGCCCGCATTTCCCATAATTGATGGGGGAAGTTTTGCGATAAACCGTTTTTTAAAAGATGTAAGAGAAACTATCCATGGCGAAATAGATTACCTTGCTATTACTACCGTTAAACATCCAATGGATAGTGATGCCGCCCAACAAAATATGGGCGATAATATTATTATTTATCCTGTAGAAATCAACACTAATTTATCCATACTTTCATTTTTCGCGAGTCTATTTTCAAAACTTCCCTACAATTTGATAAGGTATAAGCAAGCTAACTTCCTCCAAAAAATAAACGCATTACTTGCACAAAAAGAATACGATTATATTATTTTAGATGGATTATATGCCTGCGTATTCCTTCATGAAATAAAGTCCAAATCAAAGGCAAGAATAATCTATAGAAGTCATAATGTAGAGCATCAAATCTGGTTAGATCGAGCTGCATCAACTAACAATTGGTTGAAACGCCAATTCCTAATTAGCTTGGCAAATAAAGTATACAAGTTCGAGAAAAAAATACTGCAGCACCTTGATTGCATTGCCGCAATTTCTACTGTCGACTATGATTTTTTTAAGCTCGAAACAAGTAATAAAGTGGAAATAATTCCCGTATCGATGTTACCCATAAAAACCGTCGATGCAATCGCTCAAAATCAAATCTGCTTTATCGGTAATTTTGGATGGTTTCCAAATGTTGAAGGAATGAGTTGGTTTATCAATCAGGTATTTCCTATTCTAAAAATAGACTACCCAATGCTTACCTTACACATTGCTGGCTTTGAATCAAAAGAAGCCTTATCAGATCTTGTATCTGATGGAATCGTCATTCACGGACCTGTTAATGATGCCGCCTTATTTTTAAAAACTCATGGTATATTTGTTTCGCCAATATTTTCAGGAAGTGGTATAAAAATAAAAGTATTGGAAGCAATGAATGCAGGAGTTCCCATGGTATTGAGTAAAAAGTCGGCTGAAGGAATTGGCTTCCCTTCTGAATTCATCTGTTTTGAAACAAAAGAAACAGCCATTATGTTACTTAAAGAATTACTATCCAAGCCAATACATATCGAACATAATCAAGGCTTAATGCGTGATCTATTACAAGAACAATTTTCACAAGAAGTGGTAGTCAAAAAATTAAAAGAAATTATTTATGACTAGGAAAAAACTGGTCATCATGTCAACCCGGTTTCCCTTCCCAATAGAGAAAGGAGACAAACTTCGCACGTATTATTTTATTAAATCGCTGCATGAACACTATGATATTTATTTAATAAGTTTAACAGAAGAAACTATTTCGAAACAAGCACTCAGTCATATCGAGGGTATCACGAAAGAAATCAATGTTCTTAAACTCTCAAAAATTGGTATTTATTGCCGCATCATAATTGGATTATTCAATAGCAAACCCCTACAAGTAAATTATTTTACATCGATTAAACAACAAAATAAAGTCAAAGCGCTTTTACAGACCATAGCACCAGATCATATTATTTGTCAATTAATACGTTCTGCCGAATACGTAAAAAACTATCATGATTGTCCAAAGACAATTGATTATATGGACGCCCTTTCAATCGGGATGGACAGAAGGATAGGTAAAGCACCATGGTATTTGAAATTCTTATTTAGACTTGAGACAAATCGTTTAAAAGAGTATGAGCGGCGTGTTTTTAATTATTTTGAATTTCAGACTATCATCAGTAAACAAGACCAGGCATATATTTCTCACCCCGATCAAAAAAAGATGCTAATCGTACCAAATGGGATAGATCGCTACTACTTTGAAGCCGCATCCGTAGACACCAAATACGACCTTGTTTTCATTGGAAATTTAAATTACGCCCCAAATATTGATGCTATCAATTACCTCTTAAAGGAAATCTTGCCTGCATTACCAAGCTTAAGCTTATTGATTTCGGGGGCAAATCCATCGAACCGTTTACTGAAGCAAATTGAAAACACCCCTAATGCTTCGATTACTGGTTGGGTTGAGGACATCCGGACATCCTACCTTCAAGGAAAAGTATTAATCGCACCGATGAAAATTGGTACCGGTATGCAAAATAAAATTTTGGAAGCCATGGCCTTGGGAGTTCCTTGCATCACCACTACCCTAGCCAACAATGCCATCAATGCGAAGCACCTTGAATCCATTTGGGTGGCTGACACCAAGCAAGAAATGATTTTTGGTATTGAAAGCTTACTTTCAGATCCCGTCCTTTATCACAAAATTCAAGAAAATGCAAAACTCTTTGTTAGCGAGAACTATAATTGGAATAGCATCCTTTTAAAACTCGCTAAAGCTATTCATCTTGAAGCTTGAACCTCTGAAAATGATCATATTTATCCTTAATGAATAAGATTAATTCCATCTCCGTTGCTGTTTTCAAAAAGTCAGTATCGAGATTCATAAACGAAATAAAATCATCAAATTCATCCTCGGAAAGATTTATTATATCAAAAGAAACATACAATCTCAATAACTCTTTCACCACTTTACGCTGATCATCTTTATATTCCTGTGCTGCGATCCATTTTTTATTTTGCTCTTTTTTGGAAAAGGCCTGGTAAATTGCAGTGATCGGACTTTCTAAAACATTTATACCCGATACTAATTTAGTTTCTCGTAATGCAAGCGCTGCTCTTTCCTCCTTTATCTGTTGCAATGATTTTAAAGGGCGGATAATCACCTCCGTGAATTCTTGTGGAATGCGCTCGATATAGGCTAAAATTTGGCATTGGCAATTAGAATCTGGATAAGCAACAAATTGATAAATAGGGTAATATTTAGTAGATAAAGCAATGATGTCATTTGGCGATGCCACCACAGAAAAATGACCGTCAGGCTGTCCAAAAACACCCCTGCCATTTGTTTTATTAATAACCATTAAGTTGTAAAAACCCTGTGGAAACAATGAATCAACCACTTGACCTTGTATTAATACACGGTCACATTGCCCAAATGTAGGCAGGGAATAAGTACCTATGAAAAGAAACAGCAGGGCTATTTTCGGGTTAAAACTTTTCAAAATACCACTTAAAATCTAAGTTAAAAAAAAGAATTAGTGGAACGATAAAAGAACTAATCCAAAGGATAATTAATGCAATTTTAAAAAATAAAGACGCATCCTTTTTTATCGGTGCGATTAACATGGCACTGACTTTAGGCGCTATAATTGGATCGATATCTTCTTCAGACATTTCTATGTATTTCTTAAGCGTTGTTGAATTATCAATAAGCACAGACTTAATTATAGAATAATCTCGATTACTGAGTTCCTCATAAGTACATCGATAATTAACCGCCAATTCGTCAAGCTTAGAACGCACAGCATGATTTCTTTGCATTCCTCGAACTCGAATTCCCATTAGAAAACCAAAAATAATAATTAAATAATCATCAACTAAAAAACCAACGACAATCATTAATAAAGAAGATAATAAGGCAAAAATCATTAAAAATAAATCACGTTGTCGGTGTACTAACAACTTAAACAATTGCCCACCATCTAAGGGATCTATGGGAAACAAATTAATGGTATTCAAAAAAATAAATATGAATCCTAAGGTAAGTACCGATTCATTTTGAATAACAGAGGCAACATAAAGAGCAATCGCTCCGAATAGAATTCCAGGAAGGGGGCCGGCAAAAACAACTAATAAACTTTCTCGCTGAGAATATTTTGGCTTCGAACCTTGCACGAATGCACCCATAAGCGGAATAAACAACATGCGCACATTTTCATATTTAAAGAATTTCATAAATAACAAATGTCCCATTTCGTGAATAAATAGTACCAAGATAAGAAAGGCAATAAAAATAAACTTTTCAGAAAAAACGAGAAGTAAAGAAAGTATAAAGAGCACTAAGGAAAAAACAGTAAGTCCCCAATTATTTTTAACCACCTCTTTTTCTAAGATTGGTTTTTCAGGATACAAGGAATTATTATCCATACGATTAATTAGGTGCTCCTCCCTTCATATTTTTCATTTGGCTCATCATGGAGGCCATTGCGCGAGGGTTACTCATCATTTTCATCATTTTTTTCATTTCATCAAATTGTTTCATCAATTTATTCACCTCTATAATATTCGTGCCGCTTCCCTTAGCAATTCGTGCTTTTCGTGAGGTGTTTAGCAGTCCAGGTGTTGATCTTTCTTTAGGTGTCATGGAAAGGATAATCGCCTCCACACCTTTAAAGGCATCATCGGGAACATCTACATCCTTCACAGCTTTTCCCATTCCTGGAATCATGCCCATCAAATCCTTGACATTACCCATTTTTTTAATTTGGTTCAATTGCGCTAAAAAATCATTAAAATCAAATTGATCTTTCATGATTTTCTTCTGAAGCTTACGTGCCTCCTCCTCGTCATAGTTTTCTTGTGCGCGTTCTACCAATGATACCACATCACCCATGCCCAAAATTCTGTCGGCCATTCGCGAAGGATAGAAAACATCTAGGGCATCCATTTTTTCACCCGTACCAACAAACTTAATGGGTTTATTAACGACCGATTTTATCGTTAAAGCAGCACCACCTCGTGTATCACCATCTAATTTTGTAAGGATAACGCCGTCAAAATTTATTTTATCATTAAAGGCTTTTGCTGTATTTACAGCATCTTGGCCCGTCATGGCATCAACAACAAATAATGTTTCACTAGGATTTATCGCCCCTTTAACCCGGGCTATTTCATCCATCATAAGTTCATCAATTGCCAAACGACCAGCAGTATCGACAATAACAACATTAAAACTTTTGCTTTTTGCGTACTGAACAGCACTAGTAGCAATTTTAACAGGGTCTTTTTCTTCCTTGTTAGAATATACCTCAATTCCCAACTGCTCACCAAGCACATGCAATTGATCTATCGCAGCCGGGCGGTATACATCACAAGCAACAAGCAGTACTGACTTATTTTTTTTATTTTTAAGATAATTTCCTAATTTTCCCGAGAAGGTAGTTTTTCCAGATCCCTGAAGACCCGACATTAAAATTATAGCTGGATTGGCCTTTAAATTAATATCGACCTCATTGCCTCCCATTAATTCTTTCAATTCTTCGTGGCAAATCTTTACCATTAATTGACCTGGAGAGACTGAAGTAAGTACATCCCTTCCAAGCGCTTTATCCTTAACGGCGTTCGTGAAATTTTTAGCGGTATTAAAATTAACATCTGCATCCAAAAGTGCCCTTCGGACCTCCTTCAATGATTCAGCAACATTAATTTCAGTGATTTGGCCCTGACCCTTGAGCACCTTAAAAGCCCGCTCGAATTTATCGGTTAAATTTTCAAACATTGGTATATGGTATTATTAACATACAAATTTAATGATAATTACTAAGGTTTTGAGGATGTGATTGTAAAATTACTTAGGACCGGACTAAGAATTAACCGTTTCGATTAGCCAAGGCGCAGAAGAATAAGCAGCGACTTGATTTTTACAGGACAATAGTGAATCTTAAATAAAATGAAAATAAATCACATTAAACAATTTTTTGTTAGAATATTGATATCTTTAGAGAAGCAAAAGCTTCATTATGAAAAATTCAATCCATTTTCTTTTCTTCTTTTTCTGCCTAAGCAGCACTGTTTTTGGACAAGGACCAGAAAGAAAAGTTTTCGCAAGTGCAGGAAAGGTTGCTAAATGCCAAACGATAGGAAGCACCAACACTGTATCTTTTACAATCGGCGAAACAATTGTAAATTGGTCAAATGCCGGTACACGAAGGATCCATAATGGCTTCCAGCAACCCGACCAACTTATTCCAATATCTCCTAATACAACAGCAATGATGATAGCAGACCCAACATTTTTAATTTATCCGAATCCATTTTCAAATTATACAATCATTGAAGGCGCGGAGGAACAAAAAGGCCTTACTAAAATTCAACTAATTGATCAAAACGGGAAATTAATTCAAGAAGAGCTTATGATTGATGCTCGGCACGATATGGATTTTGAAACTAATCTTGCTCCCGGACAATACTTTCTTAACTTTTACAATGAAAACGGCGCTTTCCTACAACAAACCAAAATCATAAAAATTGCTACTAATTAATACTAATATTCGACTTATGCTTAAATCAAACTTTTTTAGGATTTTTTCCTTTTCAATCATTTTGTTTTACACTTTTCAAGTAAATGCGCAAGCACCCGATGGAATAAATTATCAAGCGGTCATTCGTAATCTTTCCGGAACGCTAATCGCTAATTCAACCATCGCCTTACGAATACAAGTGAAGCAAACTAGCGCCTCTGGAACGATTGTTTTTCAAGAAAGACATAGCGTTACCACATCAGCACAAGG
>JBILCD010000224.1:0-3880 GCA_044353285.1 Crocinitomicaceae bacterium
CCATTTGATGATTTTAATGCCTTAACCCGCCATTTTGCTCCAAAATTAGGACCTAAAGCCGATTCAGTCGATCAAAATCTTATTTATCCAAACGTTTACATAGGTCACAATGTCCACATCGGAAAAAACGTGCGTATTTATCCTGGAGCCTCGATTTTAGATGGCACAAGAATTCACGATAATGTAATTATTGGGTCAAACAGTGTGATTGGTCACGATGCTTTCTACTACAAGAAATCTAATGGTAAATACACCGCCATGCATTCTTGTGGCGATGTAATCATCGAAGAAGGTGTCGAAATTGGTGCCTTGTGCACGATTGACCGAGGCGTAACAGGAATAACCACCATTGGTAGTGGGACAAAAATCGACAATCAAGTGCATGTTGGGCATGATACCGTGATTGGGCAAGATTGTTTAATTGCTGCAGGTGTTGCCATAGCGGGTTGCGTAGTAATTGAAGATCGCGTGGTAATATGGGGCCAGGTTGGCATTGCTAGCAGCTTAAAAATAGGTGAAGGAGCCATTATTTTAGCGCAAAGTGGCGTTATGAAAGAGTTAGAAGCAGGAAAAACCTATTTTGGAAGTCCTTGCGGTGAAGTGAAAGAAAAATTTAGAGAATTAGTTGCACTTCGATCCCTTCCGGATTTTATGCAGGGCAAAAAATGACCGAGGCCCTACAAAATAAGCTAGATCAAAAAATTGCATTACAGGCCTTAAAACTCAATGCCCTGTTGGAAATTACTACAGCAATTAACAACAATCTTTCCACCGAACAATTACTCAATAATTTTTCATTTGTCCTAAAACAACAATTGAATTTTCGCCGCTTTGTTTTATTGATTCAACAAGAAAGTTGGAGCTGTATACTGAAGGAAGGTGTAAAGGGTAAAATTGATGCGGAAAAATTGATACTTGATTTAGTGCGTTTTAAGGATACCACAATTGTTGTAGACTCTAACTCTACCTTGCTTAAAGAATTTAATGTTGTCCTCCCTGTGTTACATTTAGGCAAACCCCTAGCCTATTTATTGTTGACTGATAATCAATTAAAACCTACAGCATTGGAAGATGCCGACTCACATTTATCTTTCGCACAAACGATCACAAGCATCATTACAGTAGCGATTGAAAACAAACGATTGGTAAAAAGTAATGTGATTAAAGAAATCATATCCAAAGACCTCGAAGTAGCTTCGGAACTACAAGCATTACTTTTTCCATCCGATCTACCGTCCGATAGAAAAATGGACATTCACGCCAAATACATACAGCGACATGCAATTGGTGGTGATTACTACGACTTCATTCCCCTTGGCGACGACGAATACATTCTTTGTATTGCAGATGTATCAGGAAAAGGAATTAGTGCCGCTATGTTGATGGCGAATTTTCAGGCAACCATACGAACGCTCTTTAAATACCAGCGTTTTGAGTTAGCCTTTTTAATGGAGGAATTAAATAAAAAAGTGATCTTGAATGCAAAAGGAGAAAAATTTATTTCATTTTTCATCGCCCACTTCAATGCATATAGCCGAAAGCTAAAGTATATTAATGCCGGTCATAATTACCCGATTCTCTTCATGAACCAAAAGGTGCAAGTATTAGATAAAGGATGCATTGGCCTAGGAATGTTGGATGAATTACCGTCCATAAACATTGGCTCACTAATTTTAAACAGCAGTGCTACCTTAGTGCTTTATACTGACGGTGTTGTGGAGACATTAGATGAATCGGGAGAGGAATTTGGATCAGAGCGCTTAATAAAAGATATAAAAGCATATTCAAGTTTAAAGATGGAGGATATGAACAACATTATTTTCTCACATCTGTCAGAGTGGTGCAACACCTCAAATTATGGCGATGATACAGCAATTATGAGCTGTAAATTCTTTTAACGAATTAAGTACATTTTACCCAATCCTTTTTGAATAAAATTATCGGCTCCAGATTCCAAATGACGAATATTTTGGCCCTGAATTTTAGCTTGGACACGATACAAATAAAGGCCATTTGCCAATTGGTCACCAAATTGATCTTTCCCATCCCAAGCGAATTCCGTTACGTTTCTGCCTATGCGAATAGGACCAAGTTCGCCCTCTGTTATTTCACGAACCACCCGCCCATTTATGTTCATGACTTGAACTAAGATATCGTCTGGTAAAGCATCTCCAGTTAAGGTGAACACAAAACGAGTACTCGTTGAAAAAGGGTTTGGATAATTTAAAAACTCAGTAATTGCAGACTCATGAATAACCTCAAAACTAATTTTATATTCCAGATCACCCGAAAGATTTCCTGATTTATCGCTTCCTTGTACCAAAAGCGTATACGTTCCTGTTTTATCAAAATAACAAGGGTAAATAATTTTAAATTTCTTATTCTGACTTTCGGCTGGAATCCATTGCATAATTACCTCGCCATTAGAATTCATAAATGGAATTTTAATCTGTAAACCATCTGGGTCGGTCAAATAAACGCCAAACAAAGAAGTATCGGCATCCTCGTTCATAACCAAATAAGGATTATCGTCTTTCAAACTCATTACAATTTCAGATGTTGGCGAAATAATATCATTATTAAGGATATGTTGACCATTAAAAGTGACATCTAGTATTGGATTTAGATCCTCAGAGAGCACAGTAAAAGGAAACTGCAAAAGATTATTAATGTGGGTCAATTCAGGCTGATCTGTAAACACTTGCGCCAAGTCGACATAAGGATTTATCTCCATTCGCAACCAATTCTCACCGACCAATCCCAAAGAAGAAAATTCAATGGTGTCGCGTAATAAACCACCCATTAGAAGCGGCCCTTGACGAGGATAGGAAATCGGGTGAACGACCTCATTTTTATCCACAATAAAGTAATTCACCAATAAGGAATCCATACCATAATCACTGATGTTGCGCACATCTACAGCAAATTGTATCAACTGCCCTTCTTTAAGCGTATCATTTGGGTTTGTCCATGTAATTCCATTGGAAGCATCGATCGCTGCTTCCGGAAGTGGCGCAAAAACAAGATGCCAGAAATCCAATTGAGCAGGAGTTTGTGTTACTGAATCGTAATATTGAGCCTCAAGGCGGATATAAGGAAATAATACGGGATCAATTAAATTGGATAGTTGTATGATGGAATCGTTCGGTGTCATTATCGTATCAATCGTATATTGATAAGCCCCATAAGCATTGTATAATTTTATATTGAGTAGCGTAGAATCTCCCGGTGTTTGTTCTAAGGGATCCCGTTTCCAAAATAGCGACTCCCATTCTGCAACAGGGCCAATCAAAGGACTCGTCTCTCGACCAAATAATTGAGAGCCGGAAATTATCGTGTCGAGAAAGATATTTTCATTGTTTTGAGTGACCAATTCCACCACAAAACTTGGATCACCTTTCCGGGTTAAGAAAATAAAGGGACGGTTTGGCCTACCGGAATAAATACTATCCGATCCTAAATTAGCAAAAGTTTGATACAAACCCGGATCGTATAAATCCCACCAATCATAACGAGTAGTCATCGGAGAATAAATTAGAATATAATCCCCATTTTCCACGACGTTTTCGACGAGATTTTGAAATGCATCTATCTGCGTCACACTATTTTGATGAAAGGTAAAATACCTCATCGGACGTGGCTTGCAGCCATTGTTGTCATTAGCATTTCCAAAATTATTATTGGGATTTACTACTGTGCCGTTTGGATAAATATAGCGTGTTTCCCACGGCAACAAGGTTGCCTTATCGATAATAGCGACATGAAATTTTGGTGTCAAATTACACACTTCATATTCTTGTTGCTCATCGTTCAAATACCAAGCATTGTCATAAATATACGGAGCAGCGGAGGAGGCTAATGCTAAACACGAAATCGTTTT
>JBILCD010000225.1:0-3860 GCA_044353285.1 Crocinitomicaceae bacterium
TAGCATTGATCAATAACGAGTTGAACGACTTTTTTATCGCTTGTAAGCATCTTGCAAAATTACAACTTTTGAACAAGGTCAAGTAGCGTTTTACTTTTATTTTCGGTTTCTTCCCACTCTAATTCAGGATTGGAATCTTTGGTATACCCACCACCTAAATAAAGATACATATTTCCGGGGCGAATTTGACAACACCTAAGGTTTACATAGATTTTCGAATCTTTTGGTGATAAAAGCCCAATATATCCAGTGTAAATAGATCGATCATGTTCTTCGATATTTTCAATAATTTCCTGTGCCAAAGCACGAGGCAAGCCACTAACAGCCGGTGTAGGATGCAGCGCATCCAGTAACTCCGTTTCTTCACGCGTGGTGCGAAAAGAGAAATCTGTTCGAAGGTGTTTTACTGGGCCTGCCACATAATCGTAAGGACCTATCATTTCTAGATCACTAGCACCAAGTTCCTGTAATTTTTGTTCAATGAATGTGCTAACTACATCTTGCTCAATTTGTTCTTTTTCCAACCATTGAGATTTATCTTCGCTTTTTTTGGTGCCAGCTAAGGAGATACTAAACCCTTGGTCTCCAACGGTACGCAATAGTAATTCAGGACTAGCGCCCACCCAAGTACCCAAAATGGGATCTGAAATCAGGTAAACTAAGGCATTAGGATACGTGGTGCTTAAGGAATTAAAAAGAGCTTGAGTTTTTGTTTCGTCGAATGCTACAGCTTTAATGCGCGAGAATACAACTTTAGACAAATCGGTCATTTTGATAGCCGAAATAAGTTTTTCACCAACCCATAAGTACTTCGATTTTTCGATCACTTCAATAGGTGTTGCTATGTAATGCGGGTGATCACTTGCTGTTGCGAATTCAACAAATCCATAGCGTTTTGATTTAGTAAAATTCGATAGGATAAAACCTTCATAATCCTTTATTTCCGATGATAATTCATGAAAATAACCACTTTGTCTAACGACTTGTTCTTTTGGGAAACGATAACAAAGGAGGCTCATTTCGTTCGCTTTTCTAAAATCATTACGGTCAATTTACCGACACAAATCAATTTATTACTTCCTTCCTCTGTGATATCAACTTGCCATAAGTGCGTTTTTCTCCCGGCATGGATAATCTTTCCTCTCGCTAAGACAAACCCGTTCGAAATTCCATTGACATGATTCGCATTTACTTCAAGTCCGACTGCGATTTCTCGATCTGAGTCGATAATTAATAAGGATCCCATTGAACCAATGGTTTCAATTAATGCAGCACTTGCTCCACCATGCAATAAACCCATTGGTTGTACTGTGAGGTGATTCACCGGCATGCGTGCTACGATGTAGTCGTTTCCGACTTCAATGCATTTAATATCCAATGAAGCCATTAAGGTATTGGAATTTTTTGCGTTGATTTCTTCTAATGAAAGTTGCTTTAGCATGATCACACAAAAGTACGTTTTCATTGCTTATGAAGGTATTTTTTTTGCTTAGTTCTTGTATTTCTTTAAAATAATACTACTTTTGCAGTAAGGAGAAATGGCAGAGTGGTCGATTGCGGCAGTCTTGAAAACTGTTGAACCGAGAGGTTCCTGGGGTTCGAATCCCTATTTCTCCGCCAAAATAATTAAAGCCAAGCATATTGTTTGGCTTTTTTTGTTTCTAGAACATCAAAAGCTTGCTTTTGTAAGTGAAGAAGAAACAAAAAAAGCCATTAGCCGCAATAGCGGATAAGCTTTAATTAGTATGAAGCCATCCCCCTCCTGGGATCACGCGTCCATTCAGACGCGTAATCCGAGCTTGCTTTTGTAAGTGAAGTAGAAAAATCCTCACCCTTAATCCCTCTCCAGAGAGGGAGATCTACTAATTTAGCCCTTGCAAAAGCAGGTTTTGAAGACCTATTGAATTTGGCAAATGCTAAGACTAGCTGAAAGCTCAGTCGCTAGCATCCAAATTTGGTGGGGATTAAAAATACTTCGAATTAACTCATGCTTGATGACATTCACGATCCGTCGAAGTAAAGCGTATTGTTAGGCTGGCTCCTTTTTTTGTTACTTTTTTTTGAGCTAAAAAAAAGTAAAGAGATACGCTTTAATTAGTATGAAGCCTCCCCCTCCCGGGATCACGCGTCCATTCAGACGCGTAATCCAAGCTTGCTTTTGTAAGTGAAGTCGAAAAATCCTCACCCTTAATCCCTCTCCAGAGAGGGAGATCTACCGATTTAGCCCTTGCAAAAGCAGGTTTTTCACCTCCATTGAATTTGGCATATGCTAAGACTAGCTGAAATCACCTTAACCAGTTAAGTTTTGGTATTGATTTAAAGATAATTGTTTTAAATAAAGTTCAATTTTAGTATATTTGTTTTATATACATAGGAAAAAATGGAATTTGTTGGAACTACAATTGGTAGATATAAAATATTACGATTAATAGGAGAAGGTGGTATGGCCTCCGTTTACGAAGGTGAACATGAATCGTTAGGTTCTAAAGCGGCTATCAAGGTTTTAAACCCAATACTATCAGCTAATCAACAGATTAGAGTACGGTTTAAAAATGAGGCTAAACTTATGGCTGCCATGGACCATCCGAACATTACGCGTGTTATAGATTATGAGGAATCTGAAAGCTACTTGGCGATTACTATGGAGATGCTAGCTGGTGAGGACATGAGTGAGTATATTAAATCAAAGGGAAAACTTTCAGAAGATCGTATAAAAGATATCTTTCAACAAGTCTTATCGGCGTTTAGTTATGCCCATGATAAAGGAATTGTTCATAGAGACGTTAAACCATCTAATATTTTTCTACTTCCTAATGGCCAGGTTAAAATACTTGATTTTGGGATTGCTAAACTATTTGGTCAGGGCAATGAAATGACACAAACAGGAACTCAAATGGGGACGCCTATATATATGAGCCCAGAACAAGTTAAGGCAGATAAATCGATTGATCATCGCAGTGATATTTATTCTTTGGGGGTAACCATGTACTTTGCTTTAAACGGAAAACCACCATATGACTCTGATACAAGCTCCCAATTCGATATCTTCAACAAAATTGTCTATGAAGCTATTCCGTTATCGACTCTAACTGGTGATTTGGTGCCAAGTATTGAAAAGGCTTGCCAAAAGGATCGTGAAAATCGCTATCAGAGTTGTGAGGAGTGGCAAAAAGCCATCATTTTAAATATTAATTCTACCTCTAGCGAAAAAACGATACTAGATATTAATACTTCAGAACCAAATACCAAAACACCTCCTCCTCCGCCAATAGAAAAAAAAACAAATAATAAAAGGGTGTGGGGAATTGCCGGAACTGTAATAGTAATGATGATATCAATTATAATTAAGACCACTTTATCCGGAGGCGCCTCGGACGAGGCTTCCCCTGAAGCAGCCAGTTATGAAGCTGCTCCTGAAGCTGCTGCTCCTGAAGCTGCTGCTCCAACTGAAGTTTACGCTAGCGCTCCTTCACCTTATGCTCGTGCTGCTGAAGTTATTGCTTCTGAACAACTGGTTACTGCCGCTGCAAGCACTGAAGCCCGCGCTGCAACCGCTAGGCTCCCAAAATCAAAATTCTGGTAATGGGTATTATGATGATAAAGATAATTATTCTGAGGAATCCGAATTTTATTATAAAAACTAATAATTAAAAAGTAAATTAAAAAATTAATAATTATGGAAGATTTTAAAAAATGTAATAATGGACATTTCTATAAAAAAGATATGTCTAATTGCCCATATTGTCCCATTAGTGATGGTGCAGATGCGGTAGATAACAGCAGTGGAATTGATTTGAATAAAACAACGCTTGCAGGTCAAATGATGCCGCCAAATACTAGTGCTAAAACAGAAGTATTTG
>JBILCD010000065.1:0-11353 GCA_044353285.1 Crocinitomicaceae bacterium
ATCATGACAATCATTTTTTTAACATTCATAAACAATAAATTAGGGGGTTAGCCTTGTACAAACGCTATACTATTTTTTTTGTTGTATGAGTGGGAATAAAGGAAGCTAGCCGAGTGTTCTGACGAAGGATAAAATCCTGCCCACAATTCCGTGAAAGTAAAAAGTTTGAAATTATTTGCAAAAAACAAAGTTTAATGCTGCGTATAAAAATTAGTAATGCATGAAAAACGAAATAATAATATACGCCCAAAATGAATTAGCAGAACGAATAGAAGTTAGAATGGAACAAGAAACATTTTGGCTTACTCAGTTACAAATTTCGAACTTATTTGAAAGGGATAGAACCGTAATCACAAAACACTTAAAGAATATTTTCCTTGAAAAAGAATTGGATGAAAAAGTGGTATGTGCATTTTTTGCACATACCACTCAACATGGTGCTATGCTTGGAAAAATACAGCAGAAAAACAGTAAATATTATAACTTAGACGTCATACTTTCCGTGGGATATAGAGTTAATTCAAAGCGGGGTACCCAATTTCGTATTTGGTCAGCAAAAAAAACCTGAGTGATTACCTTCATTAAGGCGTTGTATTTGATCAAAGAATGAATAAAATAGAATATTTAGAACTTGCACTCGTTAGGAAATTGGCACGAATAAAAATTAAATAATGGACTACAAGTTCGATGATTCACCATCTCATATCTCAAGTAAAATCTTTTATTTACGAGAAAATCATGTCATTTTTGACAATGATTTGGCTGAAATATATGGTGTTCCAACGAGTCGATTAAATGAACAAGTTAAACGAAATTTAGAACGATTCCCTGTTGACTTCATGTTTCAACTTACCACCGATGAATGGTTAAATTTGATATCTCAAAATGCGATATCAAGAAATCATGGTGGACGCAGAAAATTACCCTATGTTTTCACTGAGCAGGGTGTCGCAGGCTTGTCAGGGGTACTAAAGAGTGAACAAGCGTCACGTATTCATGTTTCGATAATGAGGGCTTTTGTAACTATGCGAAAACATATTTTTACGCAAAGTGGTATTATACAACGCATAGATATATTAGAAAGAAAGCAACTGTTATCAGAAAATCAGTTTGAGCAAATATTAATTGCATTCGAAGAAAATACTGTTAACACTAACTTGACTAGCAATAATGGAATGGTTTTCTTCGACGGACAAGTGTTCGATGCCTATATATTTGTGAATGATCTAATTAAAAGTGCTAATCATTCAATAATTTTGATAGACAATTACCTTGATGAGTCAAGTTTGTTGATGCTTAGCAAAAGAAAGGAAACATGTAAAGCAATCATTTATACTCAAAAAATAAATGCCTTATTGAAACTAGATTTAACAAAACATAACGAACAATATCCAAAAATTGAAATTCATCAGTTCAAAAGTGCACATGATCGCTTTTTGATTATTGATGAAAAAGAACTTTATCACATTGGTGCATCGTTAAAAGATTTGGGTAAAAAATGGTTCGCCATTTCAAAACTCAATGAGTTTCTTCCAGCTGTATTAGAGAAACTAAATAATAATAATTCATTTTTATAAGCTTTATAGAAGCTAGCCGAGTGTTCCTACGAAGGAAGGAATATATCGAGGCTAGCGCAAGTGGTTTGTGTTTCACCAAATTGTTTGAACATAATTCGGTCAGTATTTATACCATTCGAAACACTAAAATCTCTAATAGAATGTCTCTTTAAGTTTTTATGAACGAAATTTCTACTCGGCGGTTAAGGGCACGCCCTGGGACAGTAGAATTATCAACTTTAGGTTTTTTCTCGCCAAAATAATTAACGAGAATGCGATTGGATTTAATGCCATTCATTATCATGAAATCTCTGATGGCATTAACTCTATTTTTCGATAGTTCGGTATTATACAACTCATTTCCTGTAGCATCGGTATGCCCTTGAAGTGAAATCTTTAAGGATGGATTTTGTTTTAGTATATTAATGACGGATTCGAGATCCCCGAACGATGCTTTTCTAATCAATGATTTATCAAATTCAAAAAGGATATTTTTAGAAAGTGAATCAATTTCCTCTTCAATTTTGGTGGTGATCAATTCAATGTTTTTCTCAATGATGATGGTATCTGTTTTTGTGATAAATACGGTGTCAATTTTCAATACGTCTTTGTAGACAATTCGCTCAACGGTATCGATTCTTGTTTTTACGATGTTTATTTTTTCTTTTTTCTGTTTACAAAATTGCATGGTCATAATTAATTCATGTGAGCCACTGCTGTAGGATGCCATATTTGCCATGGGCGCTTCATAGGCATAACCAAACATGAATTTATCTTTTACTGTAATACCAATTCGTCCAATTAATCCCACTTGTGTGCGTAATCCTATGCCAACATTAAGGAAATTTTTGTAGGTGGCACTGGTGTTAATATCAGCTTGAAGTACGTGGTTTATTCCTTTTAAAAATACGGACGGTTTAAGTGACCAATTCGGACTTATGTTAATGTTGTAAGCGGCATATCCTGTGAAGTGTCTTCTTAATCCATACCCTTGAGAATTCGTATACCCAAAATTAGAATAGGAATGAATAAGTTGTTTCGTTGCTGCTGCAAGTTCTAAATTTTGAAATTGATATACTAATCCTAGATCTGTATTTAATGCTCCAGCAGCTTGATTGCCACCAATTACAATGGGGTCAATCGGATCAAAAATAATTGCTGAGGATGGATTTAATCGATATTGATTATATCCTACAGATAATCCAGCTCGTAATCGATGTTCTCCAAACTTCATTCCGTATGAAAGGGTTCCCATGCCAGAAAATTGTTGTAGCATTCCAATTTTATCAATTAACAATTGACCTCCTAAACCAAAACGATTTCCTAAGGATGTATTAACGGAAATCATACTAGTTGCAGGTGCTCCATCTACTTTTACCCATTGATTTAAATGAGATATAGCTAAATGTGTACAGCTATTTATACCAGCATAGGCAGGATTTACAGCGTACATATTGTACCCATAAACCGTAGTTTGTGGCATTTGTTGTGCGTAAGAAATCATCGAAATACT
This sequence comes from Crocinitomicaceae bacterium, assembly GCA_044353285.1. Lineage (GTDB taxonomy): Bacteria > Bacteroidota > Bacteroidia > Flavobacteriales_D > Crocinitomicaceae > UBA952. The sequence goes on from JBILCD010000065.1 coordinate 3,070, forward strand.
TACCCAGAAAATGAGGATGAATCTTTTCATGATTGCTTATTTTTTTAATCGAAGTAAATTAATAGAACCGCTGTAGTCTTTATCTTGACATTTTATAGAATAGAAGTAGACACCATCCGGTAAGGCATCGCCATCTTTTGTACCATCCCATTCGTTATGGTAATCAGTTGTTTCATAAATTGGTTGACCCCATCGATTGTAGATTTTTACAGAACACCCCATTATTAAGTTGGCGTCCTCGATTTGCCAAGTATCGTTTTGACCATCGCCATTTGGTGTTAGTAGGTTGCTAATTTCAAAATCTCCTGCACAGGTTATGATTGAAAGTTCTAAGGTAAGGATAGAATCACATCCGTTCACATCACTAATTGTGTCATGATAAACACCACTCTGATTCAGTTGCTGTCCTCCAAAATTATAGAAGCCATCTTCACATATGTTTTCAGAGATGTATTGAACAGGGGCTACGTCAATTAGTAATGCAAAAATGACTAAAGAATCACAACCTGTCGCTGTCGTTAAGGTGTCTGTGTAAAGTCCATCTTGAGTCAACAAGGTTCCGTTCAAATTATAGGAGCTTCCTGCACAAATATGAATGGTTTGTTGGCTCGTAATTATTGGATTAAAGAAGATTCCCGTTGTCACAATGCTGTCACATCCATTACCACTATTCAAGGTGTCTACGTAAATTCCCGGATTTGAATAGGTGTTTCCATTAATGGTATACGATCCTCCAACGCACAAATTAATTTGTTGATTTATTGGAATGATAGCTGGATAGAGTGTTAAGTTGGTTATGATAATGCTATCACAGCCTAGCGGTGTGAGCAAACTGTCAATGTAAATCCCTGCACTTGATTGATTTACTCCGCCCAGTAAAACGGATGTGCCCGCACAAATTGAAAGCGAATTATTGTTTGTAGAAGGCGTACAAGGTGTGACACAAGCCGTTGCATCGAAGGTATAGTTTTGAGAACAAGAGCCATCTCCAATATTCACGGTGTAAATTCCTGCAATCGCTCCGGTGTAATTCAAGGTCTGTCCGGCATTGATACTTCCCGATTGTGCTGTAGCGCCCAATGGATTTATAATAGAATAATTATAAGGCATACCGCTAAATCCATTCATTCCTCCGGTAGCAGAGAAGGTAACCGTACAGGTAGTGTTATCATAATTAAAGTTTGCGGTCAATGACTGCAAGAAAACAATCGGAATTCCCTCCTCTAATGTTGAGGTTGTACAATCGAATGAGCCCCAAGAAACAGGTTGGTCAGCTGCAGGCGAAAGATAGTATAGTGTATTGTAAGATGGATTTCCAAAGGTGCCTGAGCCATTTCCATTGTTCACAAAAGAGGTAGTGCTTTGTATGGAATCGATAAAGGTGAAACCTGAATTATAAACTGGGTTGGGAACGGGTAATGTTTGGTGAATGACATATCCTCCAGAGATACAGCTTGGGAAGGAAGCGGTAGATTGACCAATTCCATTTAGCAAGATTCCTGGTGTTAAGGTGTCGCCATAGCAAATGTATAAGGTATCTCCATTGATAACGTCTGCATAGCCTCCGTTGGAACTGTTTGCATAAATATCTCCAGCATCACTCGTTAATTCTTGTATGTACTCAATGATGTACTGGCCTACGTCACCCGGTGAACCGCCATCAATTTGAATGGCATATATTTTCCCTGAATCCAAACAGCAGATATTTTCTTGATGTCCATTGAAATTAGCAGTTCCAGTAACTATTGGTGTAATGGCGGGTGTTGATTGGGTTCCATTGACGGTGTAGGTAGCAGGACCTAAGCCTCCATAACATAAGTTTCCGTTGAGTAATTCAAAGACATTAAACCGCAACAAGTTCATACCAACGTAGGCACGAATGCTCAATTCTACAGCGCCTGATGGTGGCCCAATAAAGTAATGCCAAACGGTTTGATCTGCACGATTCGCTTGATTTGGGTGTAATGGAGGTTCTCCCGCTAGGTATTCACGACAAGCCAAGACATTAGATCCAGCTGCAGCTTGAAAGGTGGGATTCGTTCCTGCTGGTATAACTGGAACTTGGTAAAGGGTGTCTAATAAGGTTAAACATAGAATGTCATTGCCAGGAGCATTAACCGCTGGATTTGAAATGCTTGGATCAAATACCCACGATTTTATGGATTGACCACTTAATGGCGTGATAGCATCTGAGGGATCTACCATTCCAAAATATTTATACCCAGGTTCTAAACAGGTTCCGTTAACAATAGCACTAGGGTCTCCACCCAGAAAGCTATTCGTACCGCCTTCGTCAGAGGCAATGAATTTTAAATTGGAACACAAGTAATCATTGGGAACACCTGGCGCAAATTGCTTGTCGTAACCAAACAATGCCCCGCTTTCTCCATACAATGCACTTTGGTAGTCGGCTTCGAAATAGATTCTTCCAGAATTTGGAGCAGTAAAATTGAGCCATACACTTTCGTTCATTACTGGATTTCCGCTAGCTACGTGTTGGTAGTCGTAGGCATGGTACTGCTCTGGATTAGCACTTACATGTTGTTGGCCTGTTTCCCCTGAATTGTTTCCCCCATCTAAGGCACATCCAAAGTCTAAAGTTATGGATTGTGTGCTGTTTTGTGCTGAGGAGATAGCGGTGGTATTGACACTTACCGAACTCGAAAGACAAGGAATATCTTCAATATCAGGTGCGCTGCCTCCCAAGCCATTAATGCGCATCTGGAAATAGCCGTTGTCATTTAAATCATCCACAGTGGTTTGAACGAAATAGGTTTCTCCTGGGATTAATTTTTCATACGAAATAAATGGAATGGGATCGCAGGCATCAAACGTAATTTCTGCCTCGGGATCAATACCAAGTAAATCAATACCATCAGAAAAATCGATGTGCGAGAGGTATTCGAATTTATTTTTAAGGGTTTGACCCGTTACCGGATGAATGCCATGGGTGCAATTTAAGCCATCTGCGGCATGATAAACTTGGAAATAGGTTCCAATGTCTGTGCCACTCAAGTCTGTTGTAATTTCGACGGATCCAGAAGCCGGAGCCACAAATTTGGCCCACTGAGATCCAGCATTTTGTACGTCACCTGCTGCGGGTTCATTGACCTCTAGAGTGGCATTACAAAATCCAAAGGTGTAGGTATTGTTGATGGCCAGCGTTTGTGCGGCGCAAATATTATCAGGTAAATAATTCACGACTAAAGGCAAGCGCTCCACTTGTAAATTTATAATATAGGACTGGTTGCATCCTCCATCTTGGCTATTCGCTTGAAAAGAGTAATTGAGTATGCCGACAGCCAATGGAACCGGCATCGTTACGTTTTGCATATTGGTTTCACCATCGGTTAAGCCCAAAACATCGTAGTTGCCCACGTCATCATTTTCATAAGCTTCCCAAGCTAAATTAATGCTGCTTGGCACATCATTTACGCAAAGGTAGTTGTGGCTAAAAAACAAACCGTTATTGGGTGAAAAAGTCCCGCCCGGTGTTGACATGGTGTAAGGACCATTGTTATTATTTTTATACCCATAATTGAATCCGAAAATTCCAAAAAGGGCAGGATTGTTATTGGTTAATCCCAGGGTGTTATCGGTCCCTGTAAATTCCCAAACGAAATCACTATTGCCTAAGAATAATCCATCGCAATCCACATTGGACAACGTCTGTACTGAAAGGACTTTAACCTCAATAGTAGCTTGCGCGGACATTTGATTAAAGCAGGCAATAAGAATGGAAAAGGAAAGTAGTACTATTTTATTCATAGGCTAGTTTTTCAACTTGGCTAATGTATAAATTTTCTAGCGAATTAGTGTTATGTGCCCGGCAACTTGATGTGAAATATCTTCTTTATCTACCCAATTTAGCACATAAGCATATACGCCAATGGGACAATAATCTCCTTTGAATTTTCCGTCCCATCCTTCGCCTGATGAGCTAAAGATTACTTCTCCCCAACGGTTAAAGATTGAATAGGCTAAGGATTTCACATTGCTTACTATAGGAAGCCACGTATCGTTAAGGCCATCTTCATCAGGTGTAAATGAATTAGGAGCATAGACTGTTACCAAATCGCAATCGATTACGTTGACTTTTAAATTAATCGTGGAATCACAGCCATTATCAGCTACGAGGGGAAGTTGGTATGATCCTGCAAAATAAATGGTATCTATACCGAGTATTATTCTATCGCCGAGACAAATAGTATCTTGAAGAAACACTTCGTAGGAATCGTTTAGAAATAGGGATAGTACCAAAATAGAATCGCATCCTTGAACGGTGGCAATCGTATCAAAATATACCCCCTCACTAGTATAGGTATTTCCATTGAAGGTGTAGGAACTGCCATTGCAAAGATGTACTTCTGAGTTTACGACAACAGGAGCAATAACAAATACACTCGTTGTTACAATAGAGTCGCATCCGAATACGCTGGAGATGATTTCCTGATATTGCCCATTTTGTGTATAAACTTGTCCGTTTGTACTTACGGAAGCACCTTGGCAGATTGTAAATTCTTGAAAACCATACGTAGGATTAGGAATTAAACTCAAGGTTGTTTGAATAATGGAATCGCAGCCCATTATTGAAAGAGTGCTATCGATATAAATCCCCGGATTTGATTGCATGACACCACCCAATAAAATGCTGTCGCCTAAACAAATACTAAGATTAATGGGATTTATAGATGGCACGCATGGATTGTTACAAGCCGAGGCATCAATCATAAACGTAAGCGGACAAGGTTCATCTGTGATATTGATGGTATAAATTCCTCCGATGGCTGCTGTATATGTGATGTTTTGAGTTGGAGCTATGACTCCCGCGACCACTTGATTACCCAATGGATTAACAATATTATAGGGATAGGATTGGTTTAAATAGCCAGAAACACCACCAAAAACAGAGAAGCTCAGGGTACAATTGGTATTGTTGTAGCTAGAACTTACCGATATGGGCTGTAAATAAACAATGGGCACACCAGGTTCAAGGGTTGAGGTTTGGCAGTTAAAAGCACCCCAATTATTTGGAACGTCGCCAGCCGGAGAAAGGTAATAAACGGTATTATAAATTGGATTTCCAAAACTACCAGAACCATCTGAGATATGCATAAGGGAACCACCTGGGGTTTGTAAAGAATCGATAAAGGATATTCCTGAGTTGTAAACAGGATTTGGGACCACAGGATAGGAGTGGAGGAGGTAGCCCGGACTGAGACAAGAAGGTAAATTTTGAGTAGAATTTCCTATTCCGTCTAATAAAATAGATGGTGTGATGGTATTTCCATAACAAACCAATGCAGTATCTCCAATCCAAACATTGGCATAATCACCATTGGAAATGGTAACTTCTACGTCTCCAGCATCACTATCCAGTTCTTTAATGTATTCAATAATATACTGGCCTTGGTCGCCTGCTGAGCCACCATCTATTTGTATCGCATAAATAGTTCCGGAATCCAAGCAGCACATGGAGAATTGTTGACCGGTAAAGGGAGCAGATCCAGAAAGGACAGGAGTAATAACAGGGTCATATCGGCTCCCATTTGTAGTAAATGTAGCAGGTGCCAAACCTCCGTAGCAAGAATTGCCATTTAGGAGTTCGAAAATATTAAAACGCAGTAAGTTCATTCCGATATAGGCTCGAATGCTTATTTCTACGGCGCCAGATCCGGGTGCCACGAAGTAATGCCAAACCGTTTGGTTGGCGCAATTAGATGGGTTGGGATCAATATTGGGTTCTCCTGCTAAATATTCTTGACACGCTAGCACATTTGAACCAGCTGCTGTTTGAAAATTGGGAACAACACCAATTGGAACAACGGGCACTTGATATAAAGGATTTTGTAGTGTTAAACAAAGAATATCATTGCCTGGCGGATTGAGCGTTGGGTCTACAATACTTGGGTCAAATAACCATGACTTAATACTCTGCTGACTGAAAACAGTTATGTTATCTGAAGGGTCAATCATTCCGTGATAAGCATAACCCGGTTCCAAGCACTGTCCATTAATTAGGGCGCTGGGGTCACCTCCAAGAAAGCTGTTGGTTCCACCTTCATCTGAGTCAATGAATTTGAGGTTGCTGCATAAATAATCGTTGGGTACGCCAGGTGCGAATGATGTGTCGTAACCAAATAGGGCAGCACTTTCTCCGTATAGTGCATTTTGGTAATCGGCTTCAAATGAAATTCTTCCTTGATTTGGTGCAATAAATTTGAGCCAAACACTTTCATTCATTACTGGATTATTTACTGAAATGTGCTGATAATCATAAGCGTGGTATTGGTTAGGATTGGCAGATGTATGTTGTTGTCCTGTTTCACCTGCTGAATTTCCACCATCAAAGGCGCAACCGAAGTTTAAAGTGGTAGTTGCGGGACTATTTTGAGCAGATGATATAGCTGCTGTTCCGTAGTTGAATGAATTTGATAAACAAGGGATATCCTCTAAATTGGGTGCTCCACCCCCTAAACTATTTATTCTTAACTGAAAATACCCGTTATCATTCGGATTATCAGCGCAAATTTGAATGTAATAGGTTTGTCCAGGGATGAGTTTTTGATATGATATTAATGGAATAGGGTCACAGGCATCCAAAATGATTTCTGCCTCCGGATCGATGCCCAAAAAATCGATTCCATCCGAAAAATCAACGTTTGAAAGGTATTCAAATTTGTTTTTGATGAGGTTTCCCGTAACCGCGTGGATGCCATCGGTGCAATTACCCGCGTCGGCAGCATGGTATAATTGAAAATAGGTGCCAATTTGTGTTCCTCCTAAATCTGTTGTGATTTGTACACTTCCAGAAGGTGGGGCAACAAATTTAGCCCATATGGAGCCAGCATTTTGCACATCGTTCGCAGCGGGTTCGTTGGGCTCAAGTGTCGCAGGACACCAACCAAAACTGTACGTGGTATTCAAGGTCAATGCATTGGCACTGCATATGTTATCTTGTAAATAATTCACGACAATTGGAATACGATCTACTCTTAAGTGAATGGTATAGTTTTGAGGACAGCCTGGGTCAACAGAACTGGCATTGAAGGTATAAAATAAAGACCCGGCAGCTGCAGGAACCGCCATGCTGACGTTTTGTAAGTTGGTTTGTCCGTCATTTAAACCAAGGATATCATAGTTTCCAATGTCGTCATTGTCGTAGGCTTCCCAGCCTAAGTTAATAACTGTTGGTACATTGGTTGGACATAAATAATCTCGATCAAAGAAGAGGCCGTTGTTTGGTGAAAAATTTCCACCTGGGGCGTTCATAACGTAAGGACCGTTGTCGTTGTTTTTATACGCGTAATTAAATCCAAAGATTCCAAATAGAGCGGGATTGTTATTTGAATATCCTGTGGTGTTATCTGTAGCTGTGAATTCCCAAACAAAATCGGAGTTGCCCTGAAATAAGCCATCACAATCTTGGAAAATCCCAGTTTGTACGTATAGAACACTGACACGAATGGTGGCTTGTGAAAAAGTATTGTTTACAGAAAATAGTATGCCAAGGAGAATAAAAACGTACCCGAACAATTTATTTACGCTCATATTCTTTTAATCAACTAAATACTACATAACCAATGCTACAGGATTTTCCAAGTATTCCTTAAAGCTAAGTAAAAAAGCAGAGCCTGTGGCACCATCTACGACGCGATGATCACAAGAAAGTGTCACTTTCATAACGTTTCCTGGTACAACTTGTCCATTTTTTACCACTGGAATTTCTTTAATACCTCCAATTGCTAAAATACAACTATCCGGGGGATTTACAATTGCAGTAAATGATTCGATGCCAAACATGCCTAAATTAGAAATGGTAAAGGTATTGCCTTCCCAATCACTTGGTTGCAATTTTTTTGTTTTTGCTTTTCCTGCAAGATCTTTAACTTCCGAGGATATTTCTGTTAATGTTTTTCCATCGGCGAAGCGAATAACAGGGACTAAAAGTCCATCTTCTACTGCTACAGCAACTCCCACATGCACGTGATGATTACGTCGAATGACATCACCCAACCAAGAGCTATTTACGTTCGGGTGTTTTTTTAATGCTAAAGCTACTGCTTTCACCACGAAATCATTATAAGAAACTTTAACTTCTAAAGCACCTAAGGATTTTCTCATTTGTATGGCATTATCCATATCAATATCCATGGTAAGGTAAAAATGAGGGGCTGTAAACTTACTTTCCGCTAATCTTTTGGCAATTGTCTTACGCATTTGGCTGATGGGCTCATCAATGTATGATTCAACACCAACTGTATTACTATTTTTTAGCTTTTGT
>JBILCD010000008.1:0-29891 GCA_044353285.1 Crocinitomicaceae bacterium
CCATTGCAACGCAAGCTTTTGCGAGAACAGGAACCCCGTAAGCATAACCAATGGCGTGAGAAGGATCGAGTATTATCGGTAAATTCGTATATTCTTGAAGCCAAGCCACTCCGCATAAATCCAAGGTGAAGCGAGTTCCTGTTTCAAATGTTCTGATTCCTCTTTCACACAAAACAACATTTTCATTTCCTCCTGAAAGCACAAATTCTGCTGCCTGCACAAATTCTTGTAAGGTAGTACCAAAACCACGTTTAATCAAAACTGGCTTGTTCGTTTTGGCACAAGCACGCAAAATTCCCTGATCATACATTGCTTTTGCCCCTACTTGAATAATATCAGTATACTCAATTATTTCGTCAATATGCGTTGCATCACGTGCTTCAGTAATAACATTCAAACCAAATTCCTCCCGCATTTTAGCTAATAATTTCAGTCCTTCCAATCCTAATCCTTGAAAAGAATAAGGACTTGTTCGAGGCTTATAACAACCGCCTCTCAAGGTGCTTAATCCCAGATTAACTAATAATTCAGCCGAAGAGCGAATTTGATCTTCCGATTCCACTGAACATGGTCCGCCAATTAAAACGGTATGATTTGTTGTTCCTCCTATCGAAACATTACCAAAATTAACCGTGCGTTTATTAGCTTGATAAACTTTTGAAGCCAATTGCATATCATTTGGAAACACCCAATATTTATCTGAAACATCCTCCAATAAAGCAGGAAGTTCCTTTATTCCTGAACCAGTAATCAAAACGTGGTGTTCATTATAAATATGAAAGGCATTTACTGCTGCAGCTAATTGTTTAGCTTGCTCACTAGAAACACTTTTCTTTAGTTGTATAATCATAATTCTCCTTTAATAAGGTGTGTAAAGTTAACAATTCCATGCACCGTTTGATTTTCATCAATAACGGGAAGATACATGACTGAAAATGGGCATTTTTTAATATACTGTAGCATTTCGTAAACGGTATAATGCGTGTACAATGTTCGTGGTTTTCGATTCATGAAATCACTTGGCGTGATGGTTTGTGGATTGTCAATTTTACGCAACAGCGCTTTACGAATATCCGCACTCGAAACAATTCCTATGAGTTTATTCAATTCATCAATAACAAGACAAAACCCAAGATTTCCATTTTCGACAGTTTCTAAAATTGATTTTTTCGTGCAAGATGAATCTCTTACAAACGGCGCTTCATGAAGTGGCGTCATAAAATCAGAAACCATAAATTGGGACTCAATATCTCGCTTGGTCAAATTCATTAAGGCTTGACCTATACTTGGAGCGTTAAATAAATAAGAACCAGAAACAGAGGTGCTCACACCCATATTTCTTAGAATGAAAGAAACCTCAGCATTGACCCCACCATCAACATGAATGGATTTACTCGGATACCGATTTCTGAACGATCTGATTTTACTAAAGTTATGCTTATCAAAGAGTCCCCCACTCTGACCCGGAATAGTTGCCATGATGAGGATAAAATCAAACGAGGAATAGCTATCAAAAGCAGCTACCGATGTATGTGTGGTTATTGCCAATCCTTTTTTTCCTGTAATTTCTTTTGGTATAACAAGAGGTTCTGATAGGTTTTCGAACTGAAAAGTTAAATAATCAACGGGTGTTTCCAACAAAAGCGGAAAGAATTTAGCAGGTTGATCAGTAATTATATGAAGATCGATAGGCAAACTACACCAGCTACGAATTCGCTTAATGTCATCAAAAACTGTCACGTCATCATTACAATCTACATGAAGTAACTCCACTTGATGCGCAGCCAAATCAGCAATTACAGCCTCTAGACTTCGCTTTTTATCACTGTAAATTGATGCGGATATTTTCATGCTTGACTTTTTCCAAAATTACATAGAACTTTCAAGTCAGCAAGGTAATTTAAGTAGCAGATTATTAATTTTCACTTAAGCAACTAATTGTAATGGTCTGCCCCACCATGCAAATACTTGCAGCTTGCGTCTCCTCATAAATTACGTTCACCTGCTTTCCTTCCACTAAAAAATTAGCATTAAAGTCATTGATATTAGTTGGCTCATATATGGAACCATTGATTTCAATGACCCATCCGCAACCATCTAAGCCTGCATAATTATGCATAACGCCCTTCTCAGAATCAGGACATGCTCGATCTTTATTACACGAAACAAAAAGAAGAAATAGAAAAGAAAGAAAGAAAATGGATTTCATAATTTTCAATACGTTGAAAAAAAAAGAGGGGCAAGCTACTCCTATCGCACCGCTACAACCTCACACCTTTGCTTCGTTCCCGACCTGGAGGATTCAGAGGGAGCTGGTCGTAAAAGACTTACCCCAATGCAAAAATAGGTTTTTTTAACAATATTATCCGATAAAAATAAGACTTTATTTTCTTTTTCCTTTTGTCTTGATACAAAAGAACAGGTAACTTGCCTCTCGACTCAGCTCGATACCCTTTAATTGAATCCAGCGTCTTGTACTGAGCAGTTGTGCCGAGCCTGTCGAGGTATGCCGAAGTAAGCCCAGAGACACTTAAATCAAACGATGATTCAAAAGAAATTCACCGATTATTGTTTCACAAAAGGCATTGTAAAAGCAGCAGATGCTGATTTCACATGTGCATGGTAGACACCTTTTGACCACTGATCGATTGACAAACAAATAACTTTGTCGTATTTAAAATCGAGTGTTCTAAGTAACTGACCATCGATCGAATAAATTTTAATTTCAATCGGATCATTTTCAATTAAACTGCTGATGTAAAGTAAATCAGTTGCGGGATTTGGGTAAATCGAAATTATTTCCGAGCTACCTTGTTCATTCAAGCCTACTTGCGAACCAACCTGAACCTGTGTCGATTCAGTGCAGCCGTTAGCATCGGTTACATCTAAGTTATATGTCCCTGCGGACAATCCAGTTGCAGTCACGCCCGTTTGACCGCCAGGTGTCCATAGATACGAATACGGAGCTGTACCACCCGAGACACTTGCTGTTGCAGTTCCGTCAAGCCCCAATAATTCATCGGTAGAATTGGTAGACAATGTAATTGCTGTAGGTGTTGATATAGTAATAGGAACGTTGCTGTTACAGCCGTTTACATCGCTAACTGAATAGTTGTAGTTTCCTGCTGGAACAGTAAATGTACCTGTTCCTGAATATGGACCAGTTCCACCAGTTGCTGCCACGAGAACTGTAGCGCTGTTTCCATTACATAAAATTGGGTTTGCAATCGTTGCAATTGCCGAAAAGATAGGGGCTTGAGTAATACACGCTGTTTGAGATACGACACATCCATTAGCATCAGTAATAGTAACGGTATAGCAGCCCGCAGGTAAATTAGAAACAGTTTGGGTAGTTGCTCCAGCTGGAGACCACAAATAAGTGTAAGGACCTGTTCCTCCTGTGATGCTTGCAGTAACAGACCCTGAGGCCATGCCATAACAATCTATGTTATTAGTTGTAAGGCTTGCAGATACATTACAAACTGGAACTGGTACACAGCCATTCGCAGGCGCTTGAGTGTAATTAAACACTAAACTCGGACAAGGATACAAATAAGGAATCCCACCATTCATAACGAGATTCACACCAGGCTCATGATAGATTCGATGGATTCCACCATTCATGATAATTGTGGAACCAGTTTTCGCAAAAATACTATCGATTCCACCACCCGTAATCATGGTTGCGCCAGATTCAAGGTAAATATTCATAATCCCACCATCAGTATACAAGGTATCATTGGTGCAAACCCATTGCGGCGTAAATCCACCGTTCACAACTTGATAGCTACTTACAACATTAGAATTAGACAAAACCGTTGGGCCAGCTAAATTAATTAAGGTTGCAGCGGCAGTATCTGCACATCCATTGGCATCAGTCACAATCACACTATAAGCTCCAGGAGTAAGGTTGCTCAAGCTGGAAGTAGTTTGACCAGTACTCCACGAATAAGTAAAAGGAAAGGTGCCGTTAGAAACTGTTGTATTGATACTTCCGTTATTTCCTCCTCCGATCGCATTTCCGACACCTAAAGAAACTGCGAGGTTACATGTCAATATAGGCGCGCAACCACCAACAGGCGCAAGGGAATAATCGAATACCAAACTTGGACAAGGATAAAGTGTCGGAATTCCACCATTCATATTTAAGGTAACACCAGGTTCATGATAAATAACGTGAATCCCTCCCGTCATGGTAATTGTGGAGCCAGTTTTAGCATAAACCGTATCTATTCCACCACCCGTAATCATGGTCGCCCCTGATTCCAAATAAATTTTCATTATTCCACCATCGGTTTGAAGCGTTTGGTTAGCACACACCCATTGAGGCGTGGAACCTCCGTTTACAACTGAAAACGTACTTACAGGATTTGAATTCGCATAAAGTATAGGACCTGTGAGATTCGTTACACAGGCCGTAGCCGAAGCTTGACAACCTGCTGCGTCATTCACAACAACGGTATAACATCCCGAGGGAAGTTGATATTGATTTTGTGTTATAGAACCGTTACTCCACATAAAAGAATAAGGAGGAGTTCCACCGTTTACTGATAAGGTAATCGCTCCATTAGGTCCGAAGCCCATGGCATTACTTACGGAAGTAGTAAGTATCATATTGCATGGTTGTGCAAATGAAATAAAGTTAAAAATCAGGAATGCAAAAAGGAAGGTAAATTTAAAATTCATAGGATTAAGTATTTATGTGGCTTAACGTCGGTTTACCATTTGGGTTGCTAAAAATTGAATTGGTGTTATTTTACTTCAAATACCTAAAATCCTGTCCATTCTTGATGGTTTTCAAGGTCTCAAAAATTAAACGAATGCAATTTTCAACATCCTCTTTTTGAACCGTTTCAACCGTGGTATGCATGTACCTCAAAGGCAAGGAAATGAGCGCGCTGGTTACCCCTTCATTCGAATAGGCAAAAGCATCTGTATCTGTTCCCGTAGAGCGTGAAACTGCTGCGCGTTGAAAAGGAATTTTGTTTTTTTCGGCCGCTTTAATAATTAATTTCAAGAAATTATTCTGTACCGCTGGGCCATAGGTTAACACTGGGCCATCGCCCGACTTTTGATCGCCATTTTCAATTTTATCAACCATCGGTGTTGCTGTATCGTGGCATACATCCGTTACTAAGGCAACATTAGGTTTTATTCTATGTGCAATCATTTCAGCGCCACGCAGACCAATTTCCTCTTGAACGGCATTCACGACATATAAACTAAAGGGAAGGCTAGTTTTCGTTTCCTTTAACAAGCGAGCCACTTCAGCAATCATAAAGCCACCTACTCTATTATCTAAGGCACGTCCAACGTATTTATTCTTGTTCAAGATCATAAATTCATCTTCAAAAGTTGCCACGCAACCCACATGAACCCCCAATTTCTCCACTTCCTCTTTTGTAGCACAGCCACAATCTAAGAAGATATTTTTCATGCTCGGTGTTTCTTCTTTAGCATGACGCATATGAATGGCAGGCCAACCAAAAATGGCTTTAACCGGACCTTTTTCTGTATGGATATTAACTCGTTTAGAAGGCGCAATCATATGATCTGAACCACCATTTCGTTTCAAATAAATAAAGCCATCTTTGGTAATGTAATGAACAAACCAAGAAATCTCATCAGCATGCGCCTCAATCACTACTTTATACTCCATTCCCGGATTAATTATCCCAGCAACTGAACCATAATTATCGACAAAATAATCATCGACGAATGGCTTGATGTACTCCAACCATAATTTTTGACCTTCTGATTCAAAGCCAGTAGGACTAGGATTATTGAGGTATTTTTCTAAAAAAGATTCTGATTTAGCGGTTATTATTTTTTTCATTTATTATTTCATTAATGTTACATTTCCTTTACTAATTGACTTCAGTCCACCGATACACGTTACGTCCAAATAATAATCATAAACATCAGGGTCTAATTTACGCCCTTGGAAGGTGCCATCCCAACCATTAGCAATTTGATCGGATTCAAAAACTAATTCTCCCCATCTGTCAAATACACGGAAAATCACTTTTTCAACCCAAAGTCCTCTCACAAACAAAATATCATTATTCCCATCACCATTTGGTGAAAATGCATTCGGCACAAAAACATAGGGGTGATCACAAATAATTTCATACACCTTCACTTCTGTTGTATCACTTATAAAGCAAACCCCATCAGAAACGGTGAGCGTAAAAATGGTCGTTTGTTGAACCGTTGCGAAGGTGTTCTGCAGAGTTGGCGTATTTAGTCCCGCCGCAGGGGTCCAAGAATATGTTGCCATTCCACTTGGAAGTCCACTCAGCAAAACTTGTGAACCCGGCACCACCAATGTTGGTTGAGCAGAAGCAATAACAGAATTAGGATCAAGATAAAATACGTTTACAAAAACCGAATCATTCACCACACAATTATTGGCAGATGTGGCCTCCACATAGATGTATTGCGATGTTAATGGTTGAACATATACTTGATTTGAATTACTTGGATTTAGGATAATTGATAAAGGAGACCATTCGTACGTAAATAATTCCTGCCCTGTATTTATAACCGACGCCAAAAGACTATCCCCTAAACAAAGCGTATTTGACGCAGTTAAATTCAACTGATTACTAAAAATTTCAATCGAAACACTATCTGTTACGATGCAGTTATTATTACCCGCTTGAAAATAATAATACCCTGGCTGGGGATCAATTAAAAGCAAAGTTGTATCAAGTATGGTTGCATTCAAGGTATCTGTAAATTGGTTATTTGTTGACCAGATAAAATAATTAGCAGCACCGCTTACAAAAGGTTGTAAGGTAATTGCTTCACTAGAGCATAAGTAAATAACATCTGTCAGGTTTACCGCTACAGAGGGCGAAACATTAATCATAAAATTAGTAGTATCCGTACCAGCGCACAAGGAATCAACTATAATGAGCGAAACTAAATAAGAACCTGCTTGAGTGTAGGTTATACTTGTATTATAGTTAACAGAATCAATAGCACCATTTCCAAAATCCCAATAAAAGTTACTTGTAATACTTGATGAATTATTAAAATTTACCGTTAAAGGGACACAGCCCCCTACCTCCGAAGGTAGAAAACTGGCATTTACGGGCACGTCGAATTCCACGAAGACACTATCCGTGGTCGTGCAAAAACCATTAGAAACGGATACATAGTACCAACCAGGATTGGCACTGATCAATAAAACAGAAGGGTTACTAGGACTTGAATTCAAAGGATTTGTGAAATTCGGACTTTGAGACCAGATGAACTCATTGGCGGTTCCGTTGACTTGTAGGCTAAGTAAAAAAGGAGCATTAGAGCATAGGCTAAGGGTATCGTACAAGTTAAAAACAATAGAATCCAAAACCGTAATGGTAGTTAATGCCGTATCAGTGAGTAGACAAACGCTATCGGTTACATACAAGAAAACATTGTAAACCCCAGGTTCAGTATAGGTAATTATTGGATTAAAAATAGTTGAGGAGGTTTGGTTGTTGCCGAAATCCCACAAATAGGAATCATTTTGAGAAGAGAAATTGATAAAATTGACTTGAAAATCTTCACAGCCAATATTAGCACTTGAATTAAAAACAGCAGTCGGAATGAGCTGAAAATCAAATTTAAATAACAGATTATTACAGTTAGTACTATTGTTGCTGGAGGAATATGCACCGGGCGTGGTAGGGAAATCGCTAAGTCCGCCGCATCCACCACATACCGATTGGTACACAACGCCATTTTTATCGAATCTACTGGTTCCTCCATCAACGTGTTCTGCAGCACTCGGCCCTCCCATATAAGTAGCGTACAATAAACTTTGAAAATCATGTTCAATAACCATGAGGTAAAAATCAAATCCTGTGGTAGAAGATTGAAAGGCATTCGGCGAAACAGGCATCCCAGAAATGGGTATATTTTGGAGGATATTGGCACCCCAACCGGAAACATAAATATTACCACAAATATCTACCAAAAATGCAGAAGGGGAGATGTTAATTTGTGAGCTTCCATTTCCTATCTGAGTAGAAGCCATATTTGTGCTTAGATTATTATTCAACTTGATAACAAATTGACTGGAGTTTGGATTAGTGTAGGGCGCATTCCAAACGGGAAAAGTTCCCCCTACAGATTGCCCCAAAACAAAGACGTTATTATCTCGGTCAACTTCTACAAAAAATGTTTGATCATAGGCCGTTCGCCCTAAATATGTTCCCGCCGTTAAGGCTGTACCTGTCGGATTTAATCGAATAACAAAACCATCTGATTTTCCACCTTGGTAAGAACCCATGAGCCCACCAACCGTACCAGACAGATCGGATGAGGAGGTTCCTCCACATACCACAACATTGGCTAAAGTATCAATTTTCACAGAGTAACAAGCGTCATTTTGGGTACCACCATAATAGGTCGAGAATTGAAGATTCGTAAAATTGGGATTTAGGCGAAAAATAACCCCATCTTCTTGGCCGTTATTATTCGCTTGAAAAGGATTAAGCGTAGGGAAATTGAGTGAACGGGTGCAAGATGCGATGATGGTATTTCCTTGTTCATCAAGCATAATTTCACCTCGAAATTGATCGCCGTAGTTCGAAACCAACGAGTCGTAGGTGCCAGAGACATTATAATTTACTCCATCATTGCCCGAACCACCTACATACGTAGAAGCTAAAAGATTTTGCCCGTTAGCACTGATTTTTGACACATAAATATCAGAACCTTGATTTTGAAAATACACTCCATTAGAAGTGAAATTTGCGCCAGCTACTCCACCAGCATGATTGGGCTGAAAAGCACCAGGAGAAGTCGGAAAATCTACACTAGATGTCGCTCCAAAAATACAAATGTTATCGAGTGAATCACAGATCAAACTATTGGCCGTTTCGGTTCCTTCTACGCTGTTACCGCCACCTAAGAAAGTAGCCCAAAGCAACGCTGTACCCATGGAATTGTATCTAGTGATAAACACATCGGTTATGCCATAATTTCCACCAATAGTTGTAAAATTAGAACTTGGATCAAAAACATTTAGATTCGGAATGGGGAAATTATTACCATATACCATACCTGCTGAAAACGCAGCACCATTACTTCCATACGTGGCCGTCATTCCGAAATTGTCAGAAAAAGCACCGTTATAGGTCGCAAATACCAATACAGGATCAATTACTAGAGGAACAGTTTTGTCGTACTGACCAAGTTCAAAATGAACTTGATTGCCTTCCAAAATAAACCGGCATTTGACTTCAACTCGACGGCCATCAATCAACTGAAAAGCGAACGGTTTTTCCTCTGAAATCGAACCTAAGTCCGTTTGTATGTTCAATTGACCTTTACGGTTTATGTCTACGCTCTTTTGCCCAACATATTCCCACACAATATCAGCAGGATTAGCTCCAGGATGAACCGTAAATTGATACTTATGTTGACCTTTAGTAAGCGCCCAAGTCATGTCGATTGAGGTATAATAATTCTTTAAGGTGAATTCCTGATAACCATAAACTCCTCTTCCCCATTTACTAGAATCCTTACCTATTAGGTAGTTGTGGTAATAAGGTGTTTTACCTTTATACTCGACATCTGTCACCTCATTTGAATTTAAAAAATTAACGTGAACTACTGTCTCCTTGAGTGCTCCGACCGGACCCGGCTTTAAATGACCATGATTCTCGTGCATGGCGCTGAGATCTTGTTGATGGTAAATGAGTTTATGTTGTTGTACCCATATTTTTCCTCCTAAGACATCTGACTTAAAAAGAACGGACGTAGGCCATTGCCCTTTATTTTCAAAAAATCCTTCCGAATGATTCAATTTCGAAGCGCCTATACCTAATTTAGAAGCCTGACCCCAAGAACAATAGATGAGCATTAAGAAACTAAAAACAATGACAAGACGCCTCATGAATATAATTTGCTCCTAAATTAATAAAAATTGATGTGAAAAAATCATCTTGGCAAAGGTAATAATTACATTAGATCAGAATAAAAGAATAAACTAGAGTGATTGCTAGTCATTTTTAGAGAATTGAAAATAATTTGAATTAGATTATTATAACTAAGGGAACAATTCGCCAAATTCCTTAATTTTGTTAGCAATGAATAGTAAAATGGATAAAAACCGTATTTGTGAATTGTTTAACATTGACTTTCCCTTGATTCAAGCAGGAATGATTTGGTGTTCTGGTTGGGAACTAGCATCTGCTGTTTCTAATGCAGGCGGATTGGGCATTATTGGTTCAGGTTCTATGTATCCTGAAATACTTGAGCAACAAATTATCAGCTGTAAAGCAGCAACCACAAAACCATTTGCCGTTAATCTCCCTATGCTTTATCCAGATAGTGATAAGCATATCGCCACCATCATTAAGCATAAGGTTCCTATTGTATTTACCTCAGCAGGAAATCCAAGTATTTGGACAAGCCATCTAAAATCGCATGGAATCATCGTTGTGCATGTAGTTTCTAGTTTGAAATTTGCCTTAAAGGCAGAAGAGGCAGGCGTAGATGCCGTTGTTGCAGAAGGATTTGAGGCTGGCGGGCATAACGGACGGGATGAAACCACTACCATGTGCTTAGTTCCAATGGTGGCCAAGAAAATCAATATTCCATTGATTGCTGCAGGTGGAATTGCCACAGGAAGAGCGATGTTGGCAGCAATGAATTTAGGAGCTGATGCCGTTCAAATAGGAAGTAGATTTGTCGCAAGTCAGGAGGCAAGTGCTCATAACAACTTTAAGCAAGCGGTGATTTCTGCTCAAGAAGGAGACACTTTATTAACCTTAAAAGAAATAACACCGGTTAGATTACTTAAAAATGAATTTTCAGAATCAATTAAGAATGCCTATGAAACATGCGCTTCGAAGGATGAATTAAAAGCGTTATTGGGGAGAGGGCGTGCCAAGAAAGGCATGTTTGAAGGCGATTTAGCGAATGGAGAGCTTGAAATTGGTCAAGTTTCTGCTCTATTAGATACGATTTTACCAGCAGCAGAAATTATCGCAGAAATACTAAGTGAATTCAAAGAAGCACTGAAAGAACAAAACACCACAAAATTTCAATTTTAAGTATGATACAATTTGAGCGATTTGAATTAACGAATGGATTAAAAGTGCTTTTTCATAAAGATATGACCACGCCAATGGCAGTTGTAAATACCTTATATGATGTTGGAGCGCGAGATGAATCGGAAAACCAAACAGGCTTTGCTCATTTATTCGAACACCTTATGTTTGGCGGATCAATAAATATTCCTGAGTTTGATTCTCCCCTGCAAAACGCCGGTGGAGAAAGCAATGCTTTTACCTCAAATGACATTACAAATTACTATAATTTACTACCTGCCCAGAATATAGAAACCGCGCTTTGGTTAGAAAGCGATCGTATGCTGTCATTAGCTTTCTCTAAAAAAAGTTTGGAGGTGCAACGAAGTGTCGTTATCGAAGAGTTTAAACAAAATTATTTGAATCAACCCTATGGCGATGTTTGGTTGGAATTAAGACCGCTTGCCTATCAAATACACCCATACAAATGGGCAACCATTGGAAAAGAAATAAAGCATATTGAAGATGCCACATTAGACGATGTAAAAGCTTTTTTCAAGAAATATTATCACCCTTCTAATGCCATTCTTTGTATCGCTGGAAATTTTGAACTTGCTGAACTAAAAACAATGGTTCAAAAATGGTTTGGTGATATTCCTAAAAGAAAAAAGCCACCAAGGATTATACCTGCTGAACCAAAACAAGAAGCATTAAGAATAAAAAGAATTGAACGAGATGTGCCAGCAGACTGCTTTTACTATGCCTTTAAAATGGCAGAAAGAAAGTCGGAAGGATATTACATTGCTGATGTGCTTTCAGATGAATTATCAAAAGAAAAATCAAGTAAATTATACCTGCAATTGAAAAAAGAATTGCAGCTGGTCACAGAAATAAATACCTATATCCTAGGATCAATAGATGAGGGATTGCTGGTGATTACTGGTAAAATTGCTCCTGGTAAAACATTAGAGGAATTAGATGCAGCGCTATGGTTGGTGTTGGATCAATATAAATCTATTCCAATAAGCGAGCAGGAATTAAAACGATTAAAATTGAAGATTCGAACCTCAAGAGAATTTCAAGAGCAAGGCTTATTAAATAGGGCTATGAATCTTTGTTTTTTCGAATTATTAGGCGACGCAAACGGTATAAACGAAGAAGCTCAAATCTATCAAGCCATCGAAGCGTCTCACCTCTTAGAACTTGCTCAATCAATACTGCGAAAAGAAAATTGCTCTCTGCTTCAGGTTAAAAGCATTAAAAAATGATAGATAGAAAAATAGCCCCCACCATCCGAGATGTTGAAGAAATAAACTTCTTGACACCTAAAAAAGTACTGATTGACAATCAACTCCCATTCTATTCTTTGGAGAATACAGGGAGTGATGCCGTAAAATTAGACCTGTATTTTTCAGCTGGAACCATTGTCAATAATCCCTTGGTAGCAAACTTCACCGCAGGCCTTTTATTCTCTGGATCTTCAAAGAAATCATCTGAAGAAATTCACAATGAAATCGATGATCTTGGTGGATTTGTTGATATAAATGTTAGCCATGAGTATGCGATACTATCGCTCTATTCTTTAAATAGTCAACTGCTAGAACTTCTTCGTGTTGTGCTAAGCGCACTAAATGATGTAACATTTCCGGAGGGGGAAGTAAAGGAGTTATTGAAAGATCGGAAGCAAAAACTAAAAGTGAATCTAGGTAAAGTGAATTATTTAGCCCAAATAGAGCTACAAAAACGATTGTTCAAAGGGACACTTTATGGAAAAACAATTGAATTAAACGATTTTGATACCATAAATCGAGCACTCATTCAAGATTTTTATGATACCTATTATCGCAAGGGAATCAATAAGGTAAGCTTAATTGGAAATGTAAATGACGATGATACAAATGCGATACATGCACTTCTTGGACCATGGTATAAAAAGAAAATAATCCCAAAATCCATGACATTCAATCCTGAAAAAGGAGTTTTCCATGTAGAAAAAGCGGGTGCCTTGCAGTCCGGAATTCGTGTTGCTAAAATAATGTTCGATAAGCATCACGCGGATTACCATGGCTTTAACGTAATGAATACCATTTTTGGTGATTACTTTGGTAGCCGTTTAATGAAAAATATTCGTGAAGACAAAGGCTATACTTATGGAATTGGAAGCATGCTAGCTGAGATTTATCAAAACGGATATTTTGCGATTATGACCCAGGCTGGGAAAAAATTTGTAGATCCTACGCTTGATGAAATTAAAATAGAAATGGATAAAATGCGAAACGAATTAGTGGGAGAACAAGAGCTGACTATGGTCAGGAATTACCTCATGGGGCAATCCTTAAAAGCAGCAGATGGCCCGTTTTCGATGATGGATTTATTTTTACAAGTAGAGGTCGCAGACTTGGATTATTCATTTTACAACCGCGCCATTCATGTATTAAAAACCATTACGCCTCAGGAAATAAAAGCACTGGCTCAAAAATACTTGATATGGGATGAAATGCTAGTAATTACTTGCGGACAGCAACTTAATTGATAAAAAAGCGTTACCACTTATTGATTATTATTTTTTAATGATTTCATGCTAAAATTACTTCCGCTATTTATCTTTCTTTTCCTCAGTGCCAAAGCCTTTGGATCGCATGTGATGGGGGGAGAAATAACATGGAAATGTGACGGAAACAATAAGTATATCTTTGAGTTGGTTTTTTACCGCGATTGCAATGGCGCCGAAGTAAATACGCTTTCAGAAGCGCTTCGTGTTTGGAATCATCCCACATTAACAACTATTATTTTACCCTTTGTTTCGCGTATTGACATTTCACCGGTTTGCACCACTGTAGCTGGCGGCCCACTACCTTTAGATTGCGGCACAGGAACTTCTGGAGGAAATGGCATTGGTGCCATCGAAAAAATTACGTATCGAAGTGCAGCCATCACGATTCAAGGTATTCCGCCTAGTCAAGGATGGATTTTCACCTATGAAAATTTTGCGCGGAGTAACTCATTGACAAACATTACTTCACCCTCAACATATGGCATTACACTCAGTGCTAAAATGTTTGCGCATGGAATAGATAACGGTTGTACAGATAATTCCCCCACCTTTTTGCAAGCGCCTTATTTTGTAAGTTGCGCTGGAACACCATTCCGGTACAACATGAATGCCGTGGACCCTGATTTAGATTCGCTGTATATTGATTTTGGGATTCCTTATAATAATTTTCCAACAGGCACTTACAATCCACCATTAAATCCTATTCCCATTCCTTTTGAACCCGGATTTACCTTTTCATCCCCTACACCAAACAATAGTGTTAATCCTTCTAATGTTTCTGCAGCCATAAATTCTTCCAATGGTGAAATAACCTTTAATTCGTTCACGGTTGGGAATTTTGTTGTAAAAGTATTGGTGAAATCCTATCGCCAAGGTATTTTAATTGCCGAAGTCGAGCGCGAAATGCAGTTGGTAATTGTTCCATGTGCAACAGGAAACAATGCACCAATTTTCACTGCACCTTTTGCCGGCGGCTTGTATACTGCTAGCGTGAATGCGGGAGATTTAGTTACTTTTAATGTTCTAGCAAACGATAACGAGTTCCTTCAAGATGGCAGCCCTCAAACGGTGACCTTAACAGCAAGCGGTCCTATGTTTGGGAGCAATTTCACCTCAGCGACTGGCTGTCAAGTTTTTCCTTGCGCTACGCTAAATCAATCCCTTCCTCTTTCAGGAATACAGCAAGCAAATGTGTCCTTCTCTTGGCAAACTAGCTGCGATCATTTGGTCAATCAGTATGGCAATGTGCTTGAGAGTATTCCATATACCTTTGTTTTTAGAGCACAAGATAATTATTGCCAAATACCCAAGGTAAATTATGCCACCATTCAAATTAACGTACTAAATCCCGGAATTCTACAAGCACCAAAAATAGACTGTATTCAAACTGATAATGCTGGAAATGTAATTATTAGTTGGACACCCATCAATGACCCTATCAGCAGCTTTGTTTCGTACCAACTTTATTCCGTTCAGAATGGATTGTTAGCTACCATTCCAACACTTTCTACCAATCAATTTTCGTTAAGTGGAATTACAACAGCTCAATCCTTTTATATTGCGGTTGTTTCTGGGTGCAACGGAAACATAACTAAATACAGCGACACGATTTCCAATATCCATCTAGACCTCATTAATCCTGGAAATGGAACAGCAGTTCTTCAATGGAATAAACCACTGCCAAGCCCCTTAGCTACATTCGGAAACTACTACCATATTTATCAAGAATATCCTCCTGGAAATTTCACTTTAATAGATTCTGTTCCCTACAATACCACTCAATACAAAGACACCATCACCATTTGTAACGCAACCATTGGCTACCAAATCGTTCTGCCAAATAACCCTTGCGATTTTCAATCAAACATTCCTAGTGATGATTTTGAAGACATGCTAACGCCTTCCATTCCAACTATTCAAAGTGTTGGGTTTGATCCTACGAACAACAATAACTTACTGTTGACTTGGAATCAAAATAATCAAGCTGATACCTATGGCTATGTTGTTTACACCTTTAATTCTGCTGGAGTTTTGTTTGAACTTGATACCGTTTGGGGAATTGCAAATACTTCCTATTCCTATGCCATCGATCCAAGTCAAGGCCCTTACTCCTACTCTGTAGCAGCCTTCGATTCATGTTTTACCAATGCCGTCCCAATAACCTTTCAAACCTCAGCGAAAAGCCCTGTCAATAAAACCGTTCAACTCAATGGAGCGATCAACATGTGCCAACAAAAAATAGATTTAAGCTGGACTGCTTACCAAGGCTGGACGACCAGCTCCTATGGAATTTACAGTTATGAATTGGGGGCATTAGTTCTGCTGGGAACAGCTAATGGGAATGCAGCAAGTGTGAATGTGATCGGTGGAAATCACTACGATATTTATATAGGTGCCAACCTATCAAATGGACAAATAGCCTATTCAAATCCATTTGGTTTTGATGTCCCGATTCCACAGCAACCAGCATTTCATTACCTTAAATTAGCAAGCGTAATGAACGAAAATATTGATTTAGCAGCTTATATCGATGGTAGCGTAGGGGTAAAAGAAGTGATATTCCAGCGCTTAAACAGTTCCTCCGTTTTCGAAGAAATTGGTCGCTCTCCTCTTGTTGGAAATCTTGCGACATTTACCGATACCGATGTTAATACCGGCGTTCAATCCTATACCTATCGAACACAATACATTGATAGTTGCGGCTATGATGGCTCCAATGGTAATCAAGCTACAAGTATTTTATTACAAGGTATTGCCGATGAAATACAACAAATAAACTATGTCTATTGGTCGCCTTATCTTGGATTTGATGGTAATGTAAACCAATACGAAGTATTCAGCTACAATACCTTAAGCGGACTTAGTCAATCTTTAGGTAGTGTGAATTCAAATCAACTCAGTTATGAAGATGTCCTTCTGAGTAATGATTTCCCAGGAGAAATTTGCTATTACGTTGAAGCAAAAGAAAATGTAAATAGCTATGGATTTTCGGAAACGAGTAGATCAAACCTATTTTGCTTAGTTTATACCCCCATCATTTACATTCCTAATTCATTTTGCCCAAGCGGAGTGAACACCGTATTTTTGCCGATTTTAACCAATATTGATCCAACAAATTATAGCATGTACATCATGAATCGATGGAGTAATATCATTTTCGAAAGCAATGATCTTAATTTGGGTTGGGATGGAAAAATTAACGGAGGAAAAGACGATGCGCCAAACGATAACTACCTTTATGTAGTAACGGTTCAAGATGCCGGTGGCAGACAAATAACAAAACGTGGATTTGTTACTTTAATACGATAGATGAAAAAGATCTTACTAATTCAGACCGCATTCATTGGCGATGTCATCTTATCAACACCACTAATCGCTAACTTACACCATCAATTTCCCAACCTACAAATTGACTATTTGGTAAAAAAAGGAAATGAGGAATTACTAAGCGGACACCCAAATGTTAACAAGGTATTTATCTTCGACAAAGGGAATAAATGGGTAAGCCTAAGAGAAAATATCCGACTTATTCGTCAAGAGAAATACGATACAATCATAAATTTACACCGATACGCAAGTTCAGGATTAATTTGTGCCTTATCAGGTGCGAAGCAAAAAATAGGATTCAAAAAAAATCCATTTTCTTTTCTGTATTCAAAATCATACAAGCATTCGATTGGCGATGGAGAACATGAGGTAGATCGCAACCTAAGCTTAATCGCTTCCTTTTGCGACATTACCATAAGAAAACCAAGTCTTTATCCTTCGAGCGAAGATTACACCTTCGTTTCAAAATTCCAAGATGCCACTTATTATTGCTTGGCTCCTGCATCGATATGGTTCACCAAACAAGCACCCATTGCCACATGGTTGCAGTTAATTGAGAAATTAAGCGACGCGGATCACGCTATCTTTTTGATGGGAGGCCCTAATGACAAAGCACTTTGTGAACAAATCATTTCAGAATCGACCAAAGAAGTAAAATCATTGGCAGGCGAACTTAGCATTATGCAATCCGTGGCTTTTATGAAAAATGCAAAAAGAAATTTTGTGAATGATTCCGGTCCGCTTCATTTCGCAAGCGCCGTGAACGCCCCTGTTTCAGCATTTTTCTGTTCCACCATACCAGCATTTGGTTTTGGTCCATTATCCGATGATGCAAAAATTATTGAAGTGGCAGGATTACCTTGCCGACCCTGCGGCCTCCACGGACACAAAACATGCCCAGAAGGTCATTTTAAGTGCGGTGAATTAGCATTAGAGGATTAGTAACTATTTCCCGCTGACCTCGATACTATTCCGCCAATCGAGTGATCGCCATGGGCGATTGTATCGAGAGGGCGGAATCACTCGGCCAGCATCGTGGTGTTTTTTCTATTATTTTTTTTCTATTTCCCGCTATCTCGATACATCCACCTTCGGTGGACACTCGATTAGCGGAATCACTCGGCCAGCGGCGTTGTTTGTTACTCCATCTCCACTACTCGTTCCACGGTGCCATCTTCGTAGATGAAAAGCATGACCGTATTTTTTCGACGCTGAATAATTTTTCCGTTGAGGTCGGTAATTTTTACCAGTATTTTAGAGCTATTACCCAACTCATGGATTCCTGTAAAATTCAAATCAGATTTTAGTTTTTTACTAACTTCAATGCTTGATTATTATTTTCACCTAGTCTTACCAGATAAATACCTGGAACCAAATGTCCAATTTCAAACGATTTTGAGGTCGAATTTATATTTCCAGTCGACACTGTTTGCCCCATATGATTCAGGATATAAAAACTGGAACCCTCGAAACCTTGATCTGCAATTATATTTATTTGCGAAAACGCAGGATTAGGAGACACAGTAAATTGTGGGCCCGACTTAATCGCATCCAAACCTACCGAAGAAATGATAAATAAAGACGCCACTTCTTGAAGACTCAAGGCCCGGTCCCAAACTCCGAATTCATCAATTTTCCCATTGAAGAATAACCCATTTTGATACGTTCCTATTTTTGAACTATTAGCATCTTGGGAAAAATTACAAGAAGTTTCAATCTGAGTGGTTGAAAGACTAGAACCGCCTTGGGCTGTCCATTGTAAATTTGTAGTAATCGGAAGGCCATTCAAATAGATTTGCCCAACTGAATTTTCGAAAGTTACAACAATATCATACCATTCATTTGGTTGAATTACATTGGGTTGACTGTAGATCGTTGAATATTTATTCCCAGTCAACGAATTTGCCCAACCAAAACTAACTTCATTCAAATTTGTAATGGCAAATGAAATTTCACCCCAAGAAAGTGTTTTAGACCATATAACTTGCGTAGAATTTATTGAATCCAAATTTAGCAAAGTATGAAATGTGAATGCAGTATTTTGCGTTCCTCCTAGAAATGGATCAACCAAAGAAATTGTATTGCTTAAACCATCAAATGAGTAAGCAGTATTAACATTACCTAACTTACCAGTGGTTAGTGTTGCACCATTTACTGTACCGTGATTGATCCCACCTGAATCATCATTTGCATCACCATCAAAAGAATACCATGCTGCTAAACCACTCAATGGAACATAGGAAGGGATTTGTGCATTGGATATTATTGCAAAACCAATAATTGTAATTGATAATACTAAAAGTTTACTTATTTTCATAACTCTTTAAATTTTAAATTAAACATGGTTCAAAATTGAGGTTTAATTGAAGACGTACCTTAAAAAATTAAGCTAATTCTAGTTAATTACCCTTCTTTAGTACTATTTCCACGATTTTGGGATTTAGGGTTAGAAGCTTCATGCGCTTATCCATTGGATTTAAAGTTTCTGTAAAAATGGATTTTGGTGGCAGCCTATAAATTTTAGCCATGTCAAAAACGAAGGTCTTTAATAAGGCCTCACGGCGTTTTTTCATGGTTTCAATGGATAAATGTTCAGGATTCACTAGGTCATTCAAATCCGATAATTCCAATACACCATGGCGCTTTAAGACCCATAAATTTAACAATTCAATAGACGAATCACTCATCGTATAAATTGGAACAAGCTTTTTTCTCTTTCGGGCAAACCAGTAAATAATGAATAGGACAACAAGTAAAAAGACCGCAATTACAGCGTAAATTGTAACATAAAACGAATCGTTTTCCTTTACAAATAGAACATTTTGATCGATAAGAAATTCTCGTTTGAATGCAGATTCATCATATATTAGCATTAAACTAGAATTAACATCTGAAATCGTTTGATGCTGCAGTTTGATGTAATAATTTTTAAATTTATAAATACTCAAAAGTGAATTGGAAGGATTTTGCTTGAAACGATTGATACAATTATTCTTAAAATCTAATTCCAAGAAAAAGGTGTTAAAGATTAATATATTATTAGTTACTTTTCTTAGTGAAACTTTAATCGAATCAAAATAATTGATTTTACCTTCAAAAATCCACGATTCATTTGTTAGATTGTACCGCCAAAGTTTTTTAAAATTAGTTTTATCAAATGATTCATTTATGTTAACAAGTGCATATAAATTATCCTTTTCCTTATAGTATGGAAATGTATAAGCAGGATCGACCAGCTTGCTTTGATTATCAAGGTACCACTCTTTCAATTTGGGATCAAAGTGAGTTATAAAATTTTTGGACGAAAAAAGTCCGTATCCACCAAATATATAGGGATCTCCCTTGTGCAAGAAAAAGGCACCGCCGAACTGATTTTGGTGATGAAACGAATTATCAATACGTACAATGGAATCATTCCGTAGTTGCAAAACATAGCCGCAACCCCTATCTACAAAATAAATGGGGCTGCCTTTCTCAGACAAAGGAACGTATTCAGTCAGCAACTGATTAAAGGTAACTTGCTTATCCAAATGAATGGGACGTCGCTCTACCTTTTTAGACTCCAAGGAAATGAGCAACATTTGCGAGCTATCGTCGATAACACACAGTTTGTCCAATTCATAATTATAAAAAACGCAGGGATTTAAATTATTGAAACGAATGCTTTGCGCCAAACATAAATAGGAAGATAATAGGAAGATGGATCCAAAAACTAATTTCATTAGTTAAAGTTACTCTACCTTAAGGTATGTTGAGCGAATAATTAAGGAATACCCTATTTTTACCCTAATTTCAATTGTTTTTGACGGATTCACATTCAACCCCTGTCAGGGTTGTTGCTCACATTCAACCCTTTTCAGGGTTGTTACTCAGATTCAACCCTTTTCAGGGTTGTTATTCATATTTAAGCCTGTCAGGCTTAGGTAGATTGTACCTTTTGATCCTATTTTTATCCCGAAGGGATTAAACATGAATTGCACAGCATTTTTTGCTGTGCGTTTGGAAGAAATGGATATCGGACAACCACAACGTGGTTGAATATCTAGAACAAGTATTTTTCATCAAAGGCAATTTCATATTCCTTCAAGAATTCAATATATTCCTCCTTAAAGGTTTTAATTCTATGATGTTCCACCTGGTTCTTCACGTATTCAATTAATCTGTCTTTTTCCTTTATGCTATACGTAAATGCCCCATACCCCTCTTGCCAGCTCGAAAAGTGTTCAAACAAATTGTTTTCTTTGATATACAATGCACTCGATACTTAAATATCCTTGACCAATGAGGAAAGTGCAACAGTTGGATGCAGATGTGTAACTATATGCAAATGATCTTCTACTCCATTTATTTGATATAAATGACAATTTTTATTTTTAAGCAAGCCAGTAATGTATTTAAATAATTCATCTCTACCATTAGCAGTTAGTGTCCGCTCTCTCCTTTTTGTACTAAATACGATCTGATAAATTATTTGGGTGTATGTACTCATTGATTGCTTTTTTTATTCAACCCATTTCAGGGTTGTTATTCATATTTAAGCCTTTCAGGCTTAGGTTGTATATTATTGACATGTGCTTTTGGGTTTATCACCAAGAGAGTAAGCATAACGATGCTTCCAAATTTATATTCAACCCTTATTGATATTCAACCCTTATCAGTGTTGTTACATTTCTATTTTACTACACATGGATTAATCATGTTTAAGCCCGTCAGGCTTAATGGGTTGATTGTAGTTTGCACCTCTTAATAATATTTAAGCCCGTCAGGCTTAAGTTTATTGCAGATTACTCCTGTCTTAAGAGTATTTGAGAAAGGTTTTAGTTTCCCAATACCTCTTTCACCAAATCCGCTGCTTCTTGTAACTGAACAGCTGAATGCACATTCAAGCCAGAATCATCAATGATTTTTTTGGCTTCTACGGCATTTGTTCCTTGTAAACGAACAATAATTGGCACTGGAATTTGGCCGATGTTTTTATAGGCATCAACAATACCTTGGGCAACACGATCGCAACGAACAATACCACCAAAAATATTTATCAATATCGCCTTAACATTAGGGTCTTTTAAAATAATATGAAATGCTTTTTCAACACGTTCTGCATTAGCAGTTCCTCCAACATCTAAGAAGTTAGCAGGATTCCCACCTGAAAGTTTGATGATGTCCATGGTTGCCATTGCTAAACCTGCCCCATTTACCATACATCCCACATTACCATCTAATTTCACAAAATTCAAACCTACCTCATCTGCTTCTACTTCCGTAGGATCCTCTTCCGATTTATCGCGCATGGCTTCATAATCAGGATGACGAAATAAACCGTTTCCATCCAAGGTTACTTTAGCATCAACAGCAATGATTTTATTGTCTGATGTTTTGAAAAGCGGATTTATTTCAAACATGGCTGCATCAATTCCTTCGTATGCTTTATACAAGGTTGGAATAAACTTTACCATTTGCTTAAACGCTTCGCCTGACAATCCCAAATTAAAGGCTATTTTTCTCGCTTGAAATCCTTGTATTCCAACACGCGGATCAATAATTTCTCTATGAATTTTTTCTGGTGTATGTTCGGAAACATGCTCAATGTCCATTCCACCTTCAGTAGAATAAACAATAACATTTTTGCTTATTTCCCTATCCAATAAAACAGACATATAAAACTCTTCGATTTCCGCTTCACCAGGATAATATACATCTTGCGCAATAAGCACCTTATTTACCTTTTTTCCTTTACCGTTCGTTTGAGCCGTTGTCAAATGACCACCCAAAATCCCACGGACTTTTTCTTCTACTTGATCAATTCCTTTAGCAAGCGTTACGCCATGAGAACCCGTTTCTTCTACTGTCCCTTTTCCTCGGCCTCCGGCATGTATTTGGGCTTTGATAACAAACCAGGTCGTACCTGTCAGTGCTGTTAACTCATTTGCTGCAGCAAGGGCATCCTCGACTTTATCAACAACAATTCCTTCTTGTACTGCAACTCCATAACTTTTTAGAATTGCTTTTCCTTGGTATTCGTGTAAATTCATGTGCAAATATTTTGTCGTAAAAGTACCTTAAAATTCAATGTGAAATAAGAAAAATTATCATGATTGCAACTTATTTTTCCAGGAGCTCGTTATTTCATTCGATGCAAATTCACGTTCTTTAAAGGCATTAATGTCATCCCATATTTTATCAATAGCGTGCAAAAGCGCATCTTTTTCCTCCGTCATTGCTTGATGCATAACACTTGGATCTGAAAAATACGTTTTGACAAAATTCGTATCGAAATCACCAGAAATAAAAGCAGGGTGTTTAAGTACAAACTTACCAAAGTCAAGTGTTGTTTTAACGCCTGAAATTTGATAATCATCGATTGCTTCAATGCAACGAGCGATGGCATCTTTTCGTGTTTTTCCCCACACCACTAATTTAGCAATCATTGGATCATAATAAATTGGAATTTCCATTCCTTCCAAAAAGGCATCATCTACCCGAACACTTTTTCCGCTTGGAATTCTATATCGTTCAAGTGTCCCAATATCAGGTGTAAATCCATTCATAGCATCTTCAGCATAAACTCGAACTTCAATAGCATGGCCATTGCAAACAATTTCGTCTTGGCTTTTCGGTAATTTTTCGCCACGCGCCACCCTTATTTGCCATTCCACTAAATCTAAACCTGTAATTTCTTCAGTTACTGGATGTTCCACTTGCAAGCGCGTATTCATTTCTAAAAAATAAAAATTGAGTTCGCCATCCAATAAAAATTCAACAGTTCCGACGCCCTCATACTTACATGCTTTACAAACAGCGACAGCGGCCTCACCCATTTCTTTCCGAAGTGCTGGAGTGAGCACTACACTAGGTGCTTCCTCAATCACTTTTTGGTGTCGGCGTTGAATAGAGCATTCTCTTTCGAATAGATAGACAACATTTCCGAACTGATCCGCAAAAACTTGAATTTCAATATGTCGTGGCTTATCGACAAACTTTTCAATAAAAACAGCATCGTCACCAAAAGATGATCTTGCTTCACTTTGCGCTAATTTCATTTGACTTTCGAATTCAGCGGTATTTTCAACCAAGCGCATACCTTTTCCACCACCACCTGCAGAAGCTTTAATTAAAATT
Organism: Crocinitomicaceae bacterium; assembly: GCA_044353285.1. GTDB lineage: Bacteria > Bacteroidota > Bacteroidia > Flavobacteriales_D > Crocinitomicaceae > UBA952. The sequence continues at coordinate 24,031 of JBILCD010000008.1, forward strand.
GGATACCCGATTTGCTCCGCAATCTTCTTTGCAGCTTCAAGATCAGAAATTGCTTCATCTACGCCAGGTACCAAAGGAACATTATACGTTTTTACCGCTTGTTTAGCACTTAACTTATCGCCCATCAATTCCATTGATTCAGGAGTAGGTCCAATTAATGTGATACCTGCATTTTTAACCTTCCGTGCAAAGCCAGCATTTTCAGATAAAAAACCATAACCGGGATGAATACCATCAACATTCAATTCTTCACAATGCTTAAGAATTAAATCCTGTTGCAAGTAACTTTCAGATGAAGGACTTTTACCAACATACACCGATTCGTCAGCTTCAAGAACATGAGGTGCATTAGCATCCGCATCACTATAAATTGCAACACTTTTAATATTCATTTTTCTCAGCGTTCGAATGACCCTTCGGGCTATTTCCCCACGATTTGCAATAAGCACTTTTTTCATATTATTCATCCGTTTTTATTACTGGGTTAGATCCATCATTAATAACTAATGGTGGTAACCTCGTTTGTTTTTTCTTGCGTCGACTTTTAAAATATTTATTGCCTTTAGTCCTAAAAATATCAAAAACAGATTGAGCCAATTCAAAATCATTAATCGTGTTAAATTCTTCGTGATAAGATAGTCCAGCCCCTTGCGTGAAAGGTCCTGAATTTTCATCTACCGTATTTGTGTTCGACTTATTAAACACATTAACCCGCAGCGTACCTTTTGGATTAACTAAGTATTCAAGACTAACATCCCCAATAAAACCACTCGATTTATTTCCACCTGTTGTGTTATTCTCAACACCGAAACTACCCGTTACAAGTAAGCGATCATTTAAAAAATTCTTTTGAACCGATGCCAATGCATTGGATTGACCCAAATCTACATTTACCTTATAATCCTTTGATAATTGCCCGAGTAAACCATTAATTTGTGATTCTACTAAATCAAATGCAGCAGCACCGCTAGCTGAAACTGCACCCTTCAAAGGCTGAAATTTTTTAACTAAAAGTAGGGAGAAAAACTGTCGATTTAACTCGTCAATTTCAGCATTAACCCTTGAAAGCATAGACTTTCCAGACTCCGAAGCATTTGGCGACAAAATTTCAAAATTTATTTTTGGAGCGTCAAGTGTCTCATTTAATTTTAACCGACAAACGACATCTTGATTAAGGAGAGTTTTATCAACCAATTCGGGACTTAAATCCAATATACTAACCTTCTTAATGGTAAAGGCGGTAATAATATCAATATTGGCATCATAAATATTACCAGTCCAGGTAATAGTAGAACCGGGCTGAATTTCAAAAGGTTGTTTTAGAGGACCCATGGCAAAATTATATTGGCTCCCCTTGTTTATACTGTAAGTCCCTTCTAAATTTAAATTATTATAAGCATCCAACTTTAATGCAATGTCGCCAGTACCTACAGCACTAATTTCGTCGCCTAATTGTTCATTAAAAATAATTTTTAATTTGGCTTCTGGGGTAAGCTTAAATTTCATGTTTAAGGTTAAGCCAGTATAATCAGATTTATACTTAAGAGGCTTTACATCTTGTATGCTTTTTTCAACAAAATGAATTAAATCGTCATCATCTTCAATCTCTGACACCCCGTACATTGGAAAATTAAGTTGACTACCTGACTTTGTTTCTAATAAAACATCGACATCCATTTTGCCTCCATTACCTGAAATAATAGCATAACCTTTACAATATGCTTTTCCATAATATGATTCACCTTCCTTATATTTTGTATTTAGGACTAAAAATCGCTTAGATTCAAGGCTATTGAGATTAAATTTAGCTTGGGGCATTGGGCCAAGCGATTGAAAATTAAAATTAAAATTATAAGCCCATTTATCAAAATTAGTATGATAAACATTACCAAAGAGCATGGCCATATTTCCATCTTCATCTTTCACCGGTAAATCCTTAAAATTAAATTGATTTTTCACCACGTTAATTTTACCATTTAATGTATACCGAACTCCCAGCAATTCAACTTTTGCTCCTGCATCAACCAAATCAAGATTTCCTGATAATTCAGGGGCGTCGATACTTCCCTTGACCTGGAGATTACCCAGCAGTTTACCCTTAATTCCTAAGATAACATTTGGATCAGTGAATCCATTTAGAATAGATAAATCAGTATTCAGAAAGTTTAAATCCATCTCTAATTTGTCTCTTTCTCTCTTCAAAAAATAAGCGCCACTCAAATTAACCGTTTTTATATTTCTAAACAAAAGTTCCGCTTTTTTCAATTCAATGATTTTATTGACATCATCATAAGAAGTTTGAAGAGAAATATTTCCTATCTCATTTTTCATGATGAATAAATTCGAAATCTCAGCATTACCCGAATAAATAATGTTAGAGTAGGGATTAGAAATATCACCATACCCTGAGAATTCGCCCGATATATCAATATCTAATTTGAAAAGTTTACTTAACTCTTTTAAGTCTATTTTATCGAGGTTAATGGTTAGTTTTTCTGAATCATTTTTAGATAAAACGCCACTAATTTTAACGTTTTGCTTACCTCTTTCAACAAGAAAATTTTCAAAGTAAAAAGCATTACTTATCATTTTAATGCTTGACGACTCTTTGATGTCCCAACGAATATCATTGATAGAGAAAAAAGATGGCATTAAGTCAAAAACCAAACTATTATCATTTGCGATCGTTGTGTTCCATTCTAAAACAGAGTTATTCGTTGAGCCTGGGTCATAAACTAAACGAGAATTAAGGTATCCCTTAGTGCCCAAAACGGTCAAATTAATATTATTAAAGGACAGCGAATCTTGTAATTTAAATGTTGAGAGGCTATAATTTGCTTCAATTCCAGATGGCGACATTGATTGTGTAATTTCGATGTCTTTAAATGACATATCATTATAAATGACTTCATCAGTTGAAGCATGCATTTCAAAGATCTGATTATTAGAATCGAATCTACCATTCATTTTAAAACCATTAGAAATAGTTAATTCAGGAATAAAAGAAGTCAGCAAGGGATTTAAATCATTTGACTCTATTATATAAGTAAAATCATTCGACACATTTCCCTTGAGCTTCTTAATATTCATTCCCATCGATGGAAAACTTTTGGCCAATTCAAATACAAAATGATTCACAACAGTATTTGGATCAATTTTACCTTTCAGTTCAAGATCTAAAATCGAACTCTTGATTGTGAGTTCGTCAAAAGAAGGGCTTCGCACAATGACAATATCTGCAGAAGGTATTTCGAATTGCCTTGATTCATCTTCCACAATTACATTTCTGCAACTAAGGGAGCCAGCTAAGTTTGAAATATCAGAGCCGGAAAACTTTACAACAAAATCTCCTTTAAGATTTTTCGGTTGTTCGATTCCTAAATTCAATCTAGATAAATTCGCAATATTCAACTTAAGAGCTAAATCAAGAAATGGATTCTTACCAAAATTGATTTTTCCGGCATATTCTAAATCTAAATTAGGATCCAATATTTTTAAATCGCCTTCAAAACTATCTGGAAATAAATTAGCTGAGGTCACCATCACATTTTTCAAAGAATAATCCAAGACCTCCAACTCCTTAAAATTCGCATTAATACCCAATGACTTCAATCCAATGTCATTCACAGCCAAAGTAGAAAACCCAATCTCGCCATCAATGGTGCCGATTTCAGTTATTGCTAACATTTTTCCTAGGTCAAATTGCTGAAGTGAAATGGAAGATATGTTTTTATTAGTTGGAATTATTTCAAAAGTTTCGTCACTAACTAATCGAATAGGTTGAAGAATTGCAGCATTTCCTATACTTGTGTTAATTATTGTGCTTCCAATTGTTAATATTCCGCGATTACTTTTAACATCCAATTTATTTAAACGAACTATACCTAATTCGCTCAGTTCTTTACCAAGATTTAAAATTCCATATGGCCTTGGAAGCGCAAACTTATTAAGTTCTCTAGTATCAAGAGTTGCCGAATGAACTATCTCCCGAAAATCATACGCGGTAATGTCATTAAAATTTGGCAATTCTAAATCAGCATGAATAAAGGTATTATCAGCATACCTCAATTTCAAATCTTTTAAAAACAAATGTGATAAAGTATTAGAAGCATGTGCTTCCAATGTTATTTTATCCTTCATTCCGCTCATTTCAGGCACAAAGTATACTATGTCACCCAGCATGATCGTGCTAGAATTAAGCTTAATATCCCAGATTACTTTATCGGAAAACTCCTCAAAATCTTTTTCATTCTTCCAATTAATTCCAATGGTTGAGGCATTAAGTTTCGAATCATTTAATAAAATTTGAACATTTGATAAATTTACAGACTTATCTTTCACGGCTAATTTTGCATTAAATGACTTCAGATTTAATCCACATGATTCGCTGACACTAAAATCTGAAATTGCCATGTAGAGATCATCATCTTTAACCTTGATACCATCAAGAACAAAATTCAACTTAGTCAAATCTAAGTGACTGCTATTAAAGGAATTTGGAGTCCGTTTAACACTTAAATCATGATAATGCACATTTAGATTCGCTACCCAAATTTTTTGTATTTTAAAATCAAAGGGATCAGAGGGTGTTTTAGGTTCATCAGACTCAAAATAATCGACAAGAAATTGAAAATTATATTTGTCATCTTTGGCAGATTTAGTAACGTTAACAAGACCATTAACCAATTTGAGGTCTTTAATTATAATTTTTTTACCAAAAAGATCAAAATTATCGATATTTACTTCTGCGGAATTAAGGGCTAGCAGCGTATCTTTTTTTAGGTCGAGGATTATTATTTTATCAAGATATACCCTATCAAAAAAGACAATGTCTACTTTCCCGACCGCTACTTTTGCTTTCAATTCCTCCGATAGATAAGCTGTCAACTTATGAGCAAGAAAAGTTTGAAAGCTAGAGGTACGAATCGCAAATAAAAAAATAATGAGAAAAATCATTAGCCATTCTAAAGGAATACCAATAATTCGACCTATTATTTTGAGTATTTTTACCATTCTAAAACAAATTTAAGCATTTGATGGCGAACGACACAATAGTTTTGGGAATAGAGTCTTCTTGTGATGATACCTCAGCTGCGATTTTAAAAGGAAATCGTATTTTATCCAATGTAGTTGCAGGTCAAAACATTCACGCAAAATTCGGCGGTGTTGTTCCAGAATTAGCAAGCCGATGCCACCAAGAAAACATTATACCAGTTGTTCAAGAGGCCATAAAAAAAGCCGGAATTAGCATAAAAGATATTGATGCTATTGCATTCACTCAAGGTCCCGGCTTGATGGGTTCTTTAATCGTAGGCGGTTCGTTTGCCAAAGCCTTAGCACTGGCGATCAATAAACCGCTTATTCCAGTGCATCATATGAAAGCACACATTCTAGCTCATTTTATTGAAGACGCAAACGAGCTAGCGCCAAGCTTCCCTTTTTTATGTTTAACTGTTTCAGGAGGACACACACAACTGGTTAAGGTAACATCTCCATTAGAGATGACCATTCTTGGGCAAACGATCGATGATGCTGTTGGTGAAGCATTTGATAAAGCGGCCAAAATGTTAGGACTTCCATATCCTGGGGGACCCCTGATCGACCAATACGCCATAAATGGGGATCCGCTGCGATTTACCTTTTCAAAACCACGCATTGAAGGATTAAATTTTAGTTTCAGTGGGGTTAAAACTTCCATCCTTTATTTTTTAAGAGATCAAAAACTGCTAAATAACAATTTTATAGAGGAGCATCTCGCTGATTTATGCGCTTCCATTCAGCATACCTTAATTGAAATTTTGTTAGACAAGGTTAATAAAGCATGCAAAGAACACCAACTCACACAAGTAGCTATTGCTGGT